>DYLU01000036.1 GCA_020721905.1 Leptospira biflexa
GAGTAGTTCATAATGCCGGTACGAAATGCAGGTTGTTGTTTCTATATTCATGTGTATCCTCCAGAATATGTTTTTTATATACTATCACATCAGTATACAGCTTTGCATGTAAAGTGTATACTATGATACTTTTATATATATAACGCTTAATATGCAATAATTTTAAGAAAAAATTATAAAAATTTTATTATTTGTGCACATCGTAAAGTGTCAAAGAAAAGCAATAGTGAAGTAAAAATTTAAAATCATCTATGCTATAGATAAAAAATAAAATATAGAAAACCAAAAAATTAGTTGAAGCATTTTGATAGCAACACCATAAAAGTTATTGATATATAATAGAATATATAAAATAATATATTTCTTACAGTTGTTGCTGTTTACCATGCAACTAATAGCTACCATAAGCGTATTGTATTGTCATTGGATATGTAGCATATATTATGAAACAAAAAATAGGCATCATTGGCGCAGGTGCTTCAGGGCTTATTGCTGCATACTTTGCTTCACACAATAAGCATAATGAAGTCCATATATTTGAAAAACAGAATAAAATTGGCCGCAAGGTGACAGCTACCGGTAACGGCAGGTGTAATCTGACCAACATGAATATGGAGCCGGAGCATTATCACTCGGGTGATATACAGTTTGTTACCAGGGTGCTGCAGAGTTTTTCACTACAGGACACGCTCAATTTCTTTCATTCCATTGGTATCTTAACAACAACTCTGGAAAACGGCAGGGTGTATCCTGCATCACTGCAGGCTTCTACCGTAGTGAAAGTTTTTGAACATGAGCTATCGCATAATAATGTTCATATACATCTTTCACGAAAGATTGAATCCATTCAGCCTGCAGGTCAAGGTTTTAAGGTAACCACTGCAGGTAAAGAAGAACATTTCTTTCATAAAGTTATACTTGCCTGCGGCAGTTGCGCATACGGGTCACTGGGTGCATCAAGGGACGGATATGAGCTTGCACGCATGGCAGGGCATACCGTCATTGAGCCATTTCCGGCAATACTGCCTCTGAACATTATAAACAAGCAGCTTCACACATTACAGGGAATACGCTGGGATTGCGCATTGGATGTAGTGGTTGATAATACCACCGTACAGCAGGTAACCGATGAGGTGCTGTTTACTGCATATGGCATATCAGGCCCTGCTGCGCTTGCAATTTCACGTAATGTCAATGCCGGACTGCTTAAGGGAAAGGATGTAACCATTCAGTGTAACATCTTCCCGTATTATGATTATCCCGCATTGCGTGATCATTTTGAAACGCTACTTTCTCAACCAAACAAATCGCTTGAATTTGCTTTATATGGAATAATGAATAACAAAATGCCCCGTGTATTTTTATCAATGGCAGGTATTCCGTATGAATGGCCTGCATCTGAATCACTCAATGACATTGATGTAATCATTCAGGCATTTACCCGTGCAACACTGTATCCGGGTAAGCCGCGCCCTTTTACTGAGGCAGTGGTGGCAGCAGGTGGCATTGATGTAAATGAGGTTAACGCGCCAACGATGGAATCAAAATTGCATAAAGGACTTTTCATTACCGGGGAACTGCTGGATGTTGATGGTAACAGCGGTGGATATAATCTTCAGTTTGCATGGAGTACCGGAGCCATGGCCGGAAGAAATACCTAAAACATTGTGATAAATCCTTCAATGTTAGCAATAGCGCTACATAACCTATCTATATGTTCTGGCGTGTTAAATGTTGCTGTAATAGTATATGAAATAAATGTATTACGACTGCTTTCTTTTTCAGTTATAGTTATGGTCTGAGCATGTTCTGTACAGGTGTTGTAAAGGACATCCCTTGTGTACGGAAAATTTTTAAAGATGACCTTAAAAGTTATTTTCTGAGAGAAATCATGTTCATCGTTCATGGATTTATCTTACAACTTCAATATTTCATATCCCTGCAAACCCTGCTCATCACGCATTGTGATAAGCTCTTTCATTACTTCCCTGTTTACCGGCACACCTTTATCCCTGCGCTCCAGATATACAAGATATTCTTTTTCACCGGCAGTGTAAATTCTATTCTGTCCTGGCATCTTTGCTGAATTCCGCAATTGTCGCAGTATATCACCGGTAATAGATTTGAACGATTGTATATCGGTAAAGGCTTCAATATCTATTGCTATGAAAAAATGCCCCAGATGATACGGCACCTTATTCCCTTGAGTATCAAAGCCCGAAAGCATCTTTAAATAGCTTCCTGCCTGTAATGCGGCTGATAATATTTCAACCACCGTACAGTATCCATACCCTTTGTAGCCGGCACCATCCTCGCCAATGCCTCCAAGCGGGGTCAGAGCCATAGTACCCTTGATGAGGCCATCCAGCACTTCATGCGGGTCAGTGCAGGTATCCCCCTTGTGATCAATAACCCATCCCGGGGGTAGCGGCTTATTAAGGCGCGCATATACTTCAACCTTGCCTCTCTGGCTTAAACTGGTAGCACAATCAAGCAAAAACGGGAACTGTTCATCAGTGGGTATACCAAAGGTCAATGGATTGGTTCCCAGCATATTTTCCACTCCAAAGGTTGGCGCAACCGAAGGGCGTGCATTGGTACCGGTTATCCCTATCATATTGTTGTCGGCTGCCATCTTAGCGTAATACCCGGCAATCCCATAATGAGTTGAATTGCGCACAGCAACCATCCCCAAGCCATACTTTTTTGCCTTGTCGATAGCCATCTGCATTGAGTGGTAGGCTACAACCTGCCCCATGCCATCATGTCCATCAATGACTGCCGTCGCTGGTCCCTCTTTTACTATTTCAAACTGTGTTACCGGTTTTTGTATGCCAATCTTTATGCGATCATAATATATTGGCTTAAGACGATTAACCCCATGCGAATCAATGCCGAACTTATCGGCGGTAATCAGCACATCAGCACATATTTTAGAATCATCTTCCGGTACGCCTATACTTTTAAAAACATCTATCATATACTGTGTTGCAATATCAAAGGGTATCCACATAACTTCTTCCATAGCAATACTCCAATAAATCGTAATATAGTTGCATACTAAAAAATTTCAATACATAGTAGATCACGATGTTGTTACGTTCTTGTATAAGAATACATTAACAATACTATGAATATGAATAATTGCAGTACTTACACCAAGAATTTTTGCAATAAAAAGGTCAAGAGTATTTTTCTAAAAATTTCTTCTTTACAACTTTTACTCTTGTACAATATTGTGTACATATATAGTTAAATTTTTATTACACATAATGGGGGCATGGTATGTTGCAGAAAAGAGTAGAAGATAATGTCTGCATTCTTATTTTCAATGACGGCAAAATGAACGCACTCACCGACACAGTGCTGAATGACCTTCGCAATTATCTTAAAGAAGCAGCAGCTGATACTTCAATTAAAGGAGTAATACTTACCGGCGAAGGTAAAACATTCTCTTCAGGATTTAGTTTGCCTATGTTTTTAAGTTTTAAGAATGTCGATGAAGTAGTTAAATTCTTTGAAGTTGAAGAAGAAATTTTACTGGAACTCTTCATGTTTGAAAAGCCGGTTATTGCAGCCTTAAATGGCCACACTGTTGCCGGCGGCATGATTCTTGCCATGGCATGTGATTACCGTATTATGAAAAACCATCCAAAAATCAAGATGGGCATGAGCGAGATCAAGATTGGACTGCCTCTTTCTATTGCACAGTGGAATGTGGTGCGGTTTGGCCTTGACAGTGACAAAAAGTTCAGAGACATCATGTATTTTGGCAATATGTTTGCTCCCGAACAGGCGTTACAATCAGGTCTTGTTGACGAACTTGTTGATGAAGATAAACTGATATCAAGAGCAAAGGAGCTTATTAACCTGTGGAAGAATAACCCGGGCAATGCTTTTACCCCTCTTAAACTCTGTATACGAAAAGAAACTGCTGAAAGGATTAGAAAAGAGTTAAAAGAAGGCGATATGAAAAAAGAATTGAAGTGTTTCTTTGATGAAAATGTCCGCAAAACCTTAGAATTTGTACAGGCAGCAATGGGTAAGTAATTTTTATGTCCTATATTTCCGATAATACAATCAAAGGAACTATGGGACTTCATCGTTACTATGAATATAAAAGAAGCGGGATGGAAAATATTTTCACTGCGCAGTGAGGAAGTATCATTTACCATCCCGCTTTTTTTTCTTTATTTGTTTTCAGGAATATTCTTTGCAACCGGTCAGGTTTATACCGAATCACTGTTTTTACAAACATACGGGGCAGCAGGGCTGTCTAAATTTTTTGCCATTAATGGAATTGTTTTATTTCTTTCCGGATTTATCTACACCTATTTCCTTGAATTATTTTCTTTAAAGCGGGCATATATTCTGCTCATTATGCTGTTCTGCTGTATACCCGGCAGCACTTTGCTTCCTTCAGGCTGGGCGCCGCATGACCCTCTTTATCTTTTTACCGGCAATTATATTGCAACATTTTACTTAGATGCTCATTTTATTAATTTTTCATTTCAGTTCCTTACCCTGCAAAGTTCCAAACGGATATTCCCGTTTTTAATGGCTGGTTCCAAATCAGGCGTAATAATCATAACTATTATCATTTCCATGTACAGTACGCTCTTCATTCAATATGCTGCGTATATATGGCTTGCAGCCGGGATTTTAATACTTATCCCATTTTTTGCAACTGCAAGAATAAGCACTGGGGCCACCCGCAGCCATTCTGAACACACCTTTATGGACAAATTATCTACTCTTTCTTCAAGCCGTATGTTTATTGTAAGTGCCGTTGCAATATTTATTATGGCAATTGCCAATCAGCACACGGAGTATTTTTTTGCACGCATCGCCACACACATATATCCTTCACAGCACAAGCTTGCTGTTTTTATAAGCAGGTATACATTTATAACCGATTTCATAACAGTAGTCATGCAGCTGTTTGTTACATCACGCATCATTAAAAAATTGAGTATTCCAGCAGCCAACCTGCTCTATCCCTCATCATTCTGCTTGATTATCCTGTATACAGTGTTATCCCCCACACTGCTTGCTGCGGCAGCATTGCGTTTTTTCAGAAAAAATATGAGCTTCTTTATTCGCCAGCCAGTAAGCAACATAATGTTATCCATCTATCCTGCTGACAGAGTAAACCAGGCACGGTCAATCATTAATAGCATCGTCAACCCATCAGGCATGATAGCAGGTGGACTATTGCTTTCATTATATACAACGCTTTCACTGCATACCGTTTTCATCATTGCCCTTGTAGTTGGTATATTATTTGTGGCAATAACCATAAAACAGAATGCCCTTTATAAAGAAGCAATCTATTTCAAATTACAGCCGCAGCTACCACAAACATTGCACATAACCGGCAGTGATATCATTGAAATAGTCAAAAATCCACATATAGAAAATAAATCTGAATTTATTGATACACTGCTGCAGCAGGGTATGAGAGCAGAACTGTTTCCCATGATTATCCGGTATTATGATTTGCTATCTGAAAACACCAGGATACATCTGCTATCTATCATATATGAAGCACCTGAAGAACGTGCCATTGAAATAAGTAAAAAAGCAGTCAATGATGAACACCCACTGGTACGGGGATATGCCTATCGTTTCCTGTCACAATGTTCAATGGTTACCCGCAAGGAAATTCTGCTGCAATCTAAACCAATACTTCCAATTGAACCTTTAGTTTACTCTGTTCTGACAAATGACAGCGCATACAGTGAAGAATCCATAACCAACACACTCCATGAGCTTGAACAAAAGATTATCCAGGGCAAAGAAGGAGCCTGTATGGAGTTTCTCATGCTCTGTTCTGTCAGTAAACCCCAATTATACTCAGGCTTGCTATATCGTTTAGCCCTGACCACTGGCAATCTTATTTTATTTCAGTTTATTGTCCTTCATGCCAGTATGCTTTCTTTATCTCAGGTTATACGACTACTTTACCGCTTTAAACATGCACCGCTTCATGACCTTAAGCGTTTCCTGACTGAAGCACGGATAAATCCTGAAATAAAATTTTTGCTATGTGATATCCGCTTTGATCTGCCCGTTGAAATGCTTTCGTCACTGTTTAGTGCTGAAACTGACTATTCAATTCTTGAAAACCGGATCATTCAGAAGCGGCCCTACCATAACAAAGCAAACTATCTGAATGCATTTATTGCAGTGAATATAGTACCAGAGGAAACTTTACCGCTTTTTATTAATGCTTCCATTGCACGGATTCACCAGCTATATCAGTGCCGTGCTACCATTGAAGTACTTCCCCTTGATAAATTAGTAAAAGACTTTTTTACAATCATATTTAATGATGCAATACTCTATGAAAAGAATTTGCTTATAAAAGCGCTGGCACTGTCTACTGGAGTACATGTTGATATTGCATACGAATCAAATCTGCTTCTCAAAGATATAGAAATTGAAAATTATATCATTGAATTTTTAACTCTGACACATAAAGGCAAAAAGGTAGCATCACTTGAAACCTATTTTGCAAAGGAAGCTACACCTATTCCCTTGCCTCTTCTTGTCAAAAATTGCAAATACCTGCGTTCAAGTATGCCTGCACTGTCTAAACAGCTTGACTATTGTATTTCCCTGATTAATAATACTCACAGCACCAAGGAGGACCCAGTGTCACAGACAATACAGGTACTTACCTTCCTGAAACAGAATGCCCTTTTTAAAGAAACACCTGTTGACCAGCTTGTTCATATCATGCAGATTGCCCGTATACAAAAGCTTCCTGAAAATACTGAATTCATCAAAGAAGGTCAAACCGGTGATGAGCTTTTCATTATCATGGAAGGTGAAGTCAGCGTCATCAGAAAGGGGAAAGAGATAGCCCGTTTAGGAATGGGAGATTGTATTGGGGAGTTATCCATTATAGATAAAGAGCCCCGCAGCGCTACCGTGAAAACCACACGACAATCCCTTTTGCTTTCCTTACAGCGCAATGATTTTTTATTAACGTTGAAATCAAATCCTGCAATAGCTATAAATGTAATGAAGGTTATTGCTGATCGCCTCAGATCAACATTATCACAATACAATATATGAACACAATGCAGTACGCATTACGTACATAATTATCATCGATAATGAACAGTGGCAGGTATACCGTAAACAGGCATTGTAAAAAATCACATAATTACTATTTTAAGGAACTTATGGTGAATAAATCTATACAATACATTCTTTTAGGTGCAGTCATTTCCATTTCAATGACACTATTTGCGCAGGACAAACCCCATGAAGAAAAATCCCTGGTTGGCAAAACTATAAAGAAAACACTTGAGACAATTGATAAACAAACATTATACAAAGAAAAAAAAGAGACCAAACAGGATATAGCTGACAAAAAACAAATACATACATACCAGCAGGCTGATTTTGATAAACTGAAGGATGCTACCCATGAAGATATCTCAACCATTATAGTTTTGCTTGGCGAGATACCACTGGAATCCAGAAAAAGTATTTTTGCCCCTGCCATCCTTTATAACAAGAACAATATTTTTAACTCAAATACGGATTTTGCTTTTACCTGGGTTGGGTTCAAAGCTACTGCAAGATTCACTCAGAAAAAATTTATATGGGATAATGTTTCATTGCAGGAAACATTAATTGGATCATTTTTATATGCCAGTGGCACAAACTTTGGTTTTTTTGGGGAGCGTTTTAATGAAGACCTCCTGTTTTACACAAACTACACATCGGAGATAGTTACCTTAAAAATTTCTTTGCCGTTATATAACATCCTGGGCTTAACAATTGATTCCCGGCAATACTTCTTTGTAGAACAAGACACACCTCCTGATTTTATTATGCCAAAAAATCATTACAACCTTTTCCCGCGTATTGACTGGAATATTGAGCACTATACCGAACAGGGAATTGATCAATTATTCAACGGCATTGCATTTCACAACTGGGTTGGGTATGGAATACGCAGCCAGTGGGACACATGGGGTGAACCTGGCAAGCTTCAGATGGGTAAAGAAGCTAAAACCTTTGTTATTTATTCATCAACATTAACCTGCGGCAAGGTCTTTGGTAACAACCAGAATGTCATTGTACGCATACGCATTAAAGGTGGCATTGATAATGACTTTTTATCCCAGCCACGCTTTGGGGGAACCATTGATAATGCAAAACTTGATGTTGTTCATGGCACTATAGTTGATCAGTTCAGGGTGGAATCATTTGCATTGGGCAATGTTGTATATGGATTCAATCCGGGAAGGCGCCTTCGCATGAATTTGTATTGTGATTATGCATATATCATTCAACCGCAGTCGCAGTCGGTTATTGGCGGCGGATTAGGTTTCAGGATACTGGGTCCCGGGGGGCTCCCCATCTGGCTTACTCATGGAACAAGCAAGAATATATCGTCACCTGATGATATCAACCATGTTGTTATGATAATGACCGCAGCGGGTTTTTAAAAAATAACTTGACGTAATAGAATATATTGAAACAAACTTTGTCATGTATTAGATTTACTATGATGAACTATCGTCCACATTAAAATTTAACATACAAGCAGGTTAACTATGAACACAATTGAAGGGAAATTAGATGCATCCGGTTTAAAGGTTGCGTTAATAGTTTCACGTTTCAACGAATTTATTACCAATAAGCTTTTATCCGGCGCACTGGATTGCCTGCAAAGACACAATGCTGATGAAAAAAATATAACCGTTATATGGGTGCCCGGTGCTTTTGAAATTCCTCCTGTGGCAATGAAAGCAGCCACTAAAGGAGGTTATGATGCCGTAATATGCCTGGGTGCAGTTATACGGGGTGCAACACCACATTTTGACTATGTTGCAGCTGAAGTTTCCAAAGGCGTTGCATTGGTTTCGCTGCAATCGCAGGTGCCGGTTATCTATGGGGTTCTTACAACCGATACCATTGAGCAGGCTGTTGAGCGTGCGGGAACCAAATCAGGCAATAAAGGCTTTGACGCTGCAATGGCAGCCATTGAGATGGCACAACTGTATAAAAAGATAAGCTGATGGGTCATAGAAGAAAAGCCCGTGAATATGCCATGCAGGCCCTGTATATGTACGAAACAGTTCGTACTCCATTACAGGAACTGATTTCCCTGCACTGGATAGACAAGGAAATCCCGGAGGATATCAGGGATTTTGCCATAATATTAATTGAAGGTACCATAGATCATTTAGATTTTATTGATGACCTGATAAAGCGATATTCTAAAAACTGGAAATTTGAACGCATAAATCCTGTTGATAAGTCTATACTGAGAATTTCTATCTATGCTCTGTTATATTTAGATTCCATACCCCATCCAGTCACTATTGATGAAGGGATTGAACTGGGAAAAATTTACGGGAGTGAAAACACGGGGCAGTTTATAAACGGAATTCTTGATGCAATACGAGTACATGAACTTCAAGCAAGGTGAAACATGCCTCCAATAAAAAAGCACACCTTCACCATCATTTCTGAAGAAAATCAGCCGGAAGGCATGCGCATCTTTTCCATAGAAAATGAAAAATCTATAAAAAAAGGTTTTAGCATATCAATACCAAAAAAATATCACCCATTAATTGCAGCAGTGTTGCTTATTCTTTTTGTCGTACTGGTTGTGGCGATAGTAACTGTCATAAAAAAACCATCTTCATTCCTTGATCAAAAGCAAACCACTGCACAGGATAATGCATTACTGCCGGGATTAAGCGACCAGAAGCTTATTCCAGAGGAACTATCGCAAAACCCGCACATACTCCGTGGCAAAACATATTATTTTAAAAAGAATTATACCAGTGCCATAGACGAATTCAGTGAGGTTGTTGCATCTGATGCACCTGACAGCGATAAGGCTATTGCCCTTACCTATATTGGCATGATCCATGATGACAGAGGGGACTACAATAAAGCCATTGAAACATTCCTGCGAGCTTTAAAATATAAACCCATAGACAGCACCATTTTAAAAAATTTAGCGCTTGTCTACAGGCACAAAAAAGATTACCCCAATGCACTTGCCACCATGGAAAAAGCCATTGACATTGATGAAAACAACCCTGATTTACTGATACTTAAAGGAAATATACTCTTTGATATGGGCAGGTTTCCTGATGCAGTGAAAAGCTATACAAAAGCACTGGACATTGCGCCTGACAACCCGCAAGCCCTCTATAACACAGCGCTAACATTCCTGAAAACCGGTGATGAGTTATCAGCAGTGGAATACTTTAAAAAGGCTGCAACTGCTGATTCATCAGGTACTATCGCAAAATTAGCTTATAGCCGTTTAGGAGCATTTTATACAGGCAGGCGTGACTATGCAATGGCTGAGAAATATTTGAATATGGCTATACAGCTTGATCCCAATGAACCAATTAATCACTATAATTTAGGTATTGTTTATACCCAGCTTAAGCAGTTTGAAAAGGCGCTGGCTGAATTTAAGGCAGCTGAATCATCCGGCGCTCATGAAGAAAAGCTTTTAGAAGGCCTTTCAGAAGCTTACGCATCACTTGAACGCTATGATGAAAGCATTGCAGTGCTTGAACGCCTGCAGCCAGTGCAAAACAGGAATATTGCCATCATTGCCCGGTTAGCAGAGTTATATTACCGCAAAGGTGACTTAGATACTGCATTTGAATATTACAAACAGATAACAGTGTATGAGCCTGTTTCGGAAAATGCCCGTGTTGCTTATGCCAATATGGGCAATATCCGTGATGACCAGCACCGTTATGAAGATGCAATAGGCTTCTATAAAAAGGCACTGGCAATAGATCCTGAAGACAGTTCTACCCTGTATAACTTAGGGATTGCCTACAAACATGCCGGAAAACCTGAGCTTGCCGTTGCAGCGTTTAACGATGCTGCACAATATAACTCTGACAATCCCAAACCACGGCTTGCCATTGCGGACCTGTACTATGAAAAAGGGTATGTTGACCTGGCGCTGGATGAATACATAAAAGTAGTGCGGCTGTGGCCCAATCTGCAGGAAGCCCAGTTTACTCTTGGCATGCTCTATTTCAATAAAGGAAGAAATGACTATGCACTGGAAGCATTCAACAGGGTAATTGCAATAAATGGCAACAATGAGTATGCAAAAAAAGCCTATGTAAATATTGGTATTATACTATCCGGTTTTAAAGATGAAAAAAATCAGGCACAGGCTGTGCAGTCACTTCAAAAGGCACTGCTAATTTCACCCAATGAACCTGAAGCGCTACTTGCACTGGGTACCATTGCATACAACCAGCATAAATATGATAAGGCACTTGAGATTTTTTATCAGGTACTTGAAACTTCCAGTGATGATGCCATCACTGCACAGGCATATCACAGTATAGGACGCTGCTACTACGCTAAACGCGAATACAAAAAATCGCTGCAATTTTTAACAAAAGCTTCAGAGCTTGACCCAACCAACGAAGAAATACGGCTAAACCGCAAGGTAGCAATGGAAGCTTATGAAAAGGAACTTTCTTTAAAATAACTTTTTTTATTTTTTGCTGGATTGTCGTAGAGCAATAATAATGCAATAAAAGCACATGAAAAAACTTTCTTCCATATAGAATAAAGGTATAGTAGCTATGCAATACCCTGAAATTCCTGATGAAATTAAAAAGCTTTTAGCGCAGGGTGAAAAAATTGATGAAATCAGACTGGATGCAGAGGGTAACTGGTTTCACAATGGACAACCTTTCACCAATCAGCGTATCATAGATTTTTTCAATAAGTCAATCAACATAACAAAAGACGGGACATATGTCATACACTATGCACAATTCACATACCCCATAGTGGTTGAGGACGCACCACTATTTATAACCGGCGCACGTTTTAAAGGCTTTGCCCATTTTGAAACAGTAATCCTGACGCTTAGCACCGGACAGGAAGAAGAGCTTGATGTTGCCACCCTCCATATTCGCAAGGGGAAAGAGCTGTACTGCTATGTACGCAATAACACCATGCTTGCAAAATTCAAACGCTCTGCTTCATTTACCATCCTTGAACGCCTTGAAGAAACTGATGATATTTTTTATCTGACTATTGCAGGCAGGAAAATTGTACTGGAAGAAAAATTATAATGCTACCCTGAACACTGTGATGTTGTGACACAACTACATTTCATAAAAGATCCAATGGGTCAATATCTATCTCCAAATATGTTCTCTGCAGGTTCACCTTCTTTTTGCATTGCGCCAGTATGCCGCACAGCCTTTCAACATGATTTGATTTTAACACAATATGATATCGGTACTGTGATGCTATTTTATACAGTGGTGCCCGGGATGGCCCAAGTATTGTTATGTCCGGGAATTGTGGCGATAGTTCCTGTAATATTTCCCTGCACTGATCAGCAACCGTTGACACAATTTCCTCCCTTGCACCTCTTACCACAAGCCGTGCCATGCGAACATAAGGCGGATAGTTTAATGCTTTTCGTATTGACAGCTCTTTATTGCAGAATCCCATATAATCGTGATTTTTCAAAAAATGAAATATGGGATTATCCGGATTAACTGTTTGTACAATAACCTTCCCACCAACCTCACCTCGACCCGATCTGCCTGCTACCTGTACCAGTAAAGCAAACGTGCGCTCCAGGGCCCTGAAATCAGGAACTAAAAGCCCACTGTCAGCCAGAATAACACCAACCAGCGATACATTGGGAAAATCAAATCCCTTTGCCACCATCTGCGTTCCCAAAAGAATATCAATTTCACCATTCATCATGTCATTGACCACAGCGGGAAGGAAGTTTTTCTTTTGTGCTGAATCCTGATCAAGACGTACTAACCTTGCCCTGGGAAACATTTTTTGTAAAAATTCCTCAACACGCTGCGTACCACTGCCAACCATAACCAGATTTTTTGAGCCGCAGTTACTGCAAATTTCCGGCACAACCGTTTCATAGTGGCAGTAGTGACATAATAATTTGTGTTTATGATATGTAAGACTGATACTGCAATGCGGGCACTGAACAGATGCGCCGCAATCCTGACACAACACCACCGGAGCAAAACCCCGTCTGTTTAAAAGCAGTATTACCTGCTGCTTTGCTTCAATTGTCTTTTTAATTGAAAACAGTAATGTATTTGAAAATATAGTACGTGGATTTGATGCCTTTACAGCAACTATCTCCAGTTCAGGAAGCTTTGCAGTTCCAAAACGCTTGTGCAACTGATGCTGCACAATACTATGACGCTGTATTGCATACAGTGTTTCAAGTGACGGTGTTGCTGAACCCAGCACCAGCATTGCACCTTCCTGGCGGTGTCTGTACCAGACAACCGTTCGTGCATGGTAGCGCGGCGTGCTGTTTTCTTTATAAGAACTGTCATGCTCTTCATCAATGATGATAAGACCCAATGCTGGTGCCTGCATAAAAATTGCTGAGCGTGTACCAACTGCAATCATTGCCTGTCCAGTATAAAAGCGCTTCCAGCTAACAAGCCGTTCATTTGGATTCAATCCGCTATGATACATCACCAGCGTCTGGCCAAACACCGCTTTAAGGCGCTCAAACATCTGTGAGGAAATAGAAATCTCAGGCACCAAATACAAAACAGCTTTTCCCTGCTGTATAATCTTCTTTGCCAGGGCAATGTACACCTCGGTCTTTCCGCTGCCTGTTATCCCGTAAATGCAATGCACCTTTTGCGGCTGGTTAAGTATGGATTGATATATTTGTTCCTGTTCCAAAGTGAGAATTACATCCTTAGAACTATCGCCAAAAGTAAATGGCTTTGTGCGTATATTATATGATTTCCCTGAAGGCAGAGCAGTAGCCAGTGCCTCACCAAAATGGCACACATAATGGTTTGACATAAACTGCGCTAACTTTAGCAGGCGCTCATCAAAGATAGGCTGTGTATCAAGCACCTTTATAACAGGCTTCACTTCAAAATGAGGAGCATTGTCATGGACGTTGACAACATACGCGGTAGTTTTACGGTTTTTAAAATTAACAATAACCCGCATACCTTTTGTTATGGTAGTATCGTCGGTGCTGTATGTAAAAAAACCATCAATGGGAAATCCTACAGCAACATCTACAAACATATCTATTTCCCATCCAGCACAGCTTTAACAAGCTTCAACGTATTCCATGCTGGTTTTTTTAATTCAGGATTTTTTAACAGAGTAATGGGATGCTCAATGTTATACCACTGTATACCACTGCTGTTTTTAACAATCTTCTGTAAGGGTCGCATATCACCCATAACAATAATTATCTGTGGTTTGACAAGTTCTATTTCCTTTGCCAAAAGGTTCTGGCAGTGTGAAAACATGGTACCTGGTAGCTCTCGCTGGCTTTCACATTTAATCATGGGTGTGATATAGCAAGCTTTAACATCTATACCAATAGCTTTCATCATCCTGTCAAGCATCGTATCAACATCAGACTGCAACACCTTCTTTTCAACAGACGAAAGCATGGATGGCGGGTTTAATATTATCATGATTCCCGACGAAGCATCACCACCATGGATTGTATTCTTTTCTGTAGTCTTGCATTTGGTGCATTGTGCTACCATATGCTGTATTTTTTCCTGCACGGTATTCAATGCAACAGGCGCAACAACATTTTTTCTGTCTGAAAAATAATTGATTTCATCAGTATAGGCCAGTATCAGTGGCGTTTTCCTGCCATACTGTATATGTGTCAAAATTGCTTCTTTAAGTAAATGGTACATGATAGTGCCTGTAGTTAAGTTTTAGACTAATGTAAAATCCACACTGGCTTGCTATAACCTGTCAATATTAATATGATACTGTCGAATCTTCCTGTGCAGATTAGTACGCTCAATTCCCAGCGCTTTGGCTGTGGCTGATATATTTTTATCATACTGTTTTAACGCTTTGATAATATAATCCTTTTCAAACTGTTCACGTGCTTTTTTCAAACTGGATGTTTCTCTGGCAATAGTATCCTCATAATCATAGGACTCAATATGTTTGGTAACATCCTTTACCTGTATAACTTCAGATGGCACCATTATGGTAAGCCGTTCAATGACATTCTTAAGTTCTCTGACATTGCCTGGCCACGAATAATTAACCAGAAATTCCATAGCGCTGTCGCTCATCTGTTTGATGCCAAGGCCATGCTCACGCGCAAATTTTTCCAGAAAGTAATCAACCAGCAACGAAATATCTTCACGGCGTTCTGAAAGGGGTGGGACATAAATGGGGATAACATTGAGGCGATAGTAGAGGTCTTCGCGGAAGCGTCCCTGTTCAATGGCCTCTTTTACATCCACATTGGTTGCAGCAATAACACGCACATCAACCGTGATGACATCATTGCCACCCACACGCTCAAACTGTTGTTCCTGCAAAACGCGCAGCACCTTGGCCTGTGCACTGGGGCTCATATCACATATTTCATCCAGGAATATTGTTCCTTTATCAGCCAATTCAAATTTTCCTAAGCGGCGGGCGACAGCTCCGGTAAACGAGCCTTTTTCATGTCCAAACAACTCACTTTCAATAAGCTCATCGGGTATTGCTGCACAGTTGACTTTAATAAATGGCTTATCGCTGCGTTTGGACTTTCGATAAATAGCACGGGCAACAAGTTCCTTACCTGTGCCATTTTCACCGGTTATAAATACCCTGGCATTGGTTGACGCAGCTGTATCGATAATCCGCTTGACCTCCTGCATTGGAGGTGAGTTGCCAATCATTTCATCTTCTAATGTAATATTTTTCTTTAATAGAATATTCTCTCTTTTTAACTCAATCTGCTCCAGTGCATTCTTTAATGATGTTATCACACGTTCCATTGAAGGTGGTTTCTCCAGAAAATCATATGCACCAAACCGTGTTGACTTCACTGCTATATCAATTGACCCGTGTCCTGAAATCATGATAACAGCTACATCCTGCTTTGTTTTCTTGATACGTTGCAGTACCTCCAATCCATCAATGTCAGGAAGCCATACATCCAGGAATATAACATCACATTCATTTGATTTAATAAATTGCACAGCATCATTACCATTTTCAACAGTATACACCGTATGGCCCTCATCCTGTAAAATGGCTTTCATGGTGTTCAATATGTTTTTTTCATCATCAACAACAAGTATTTTTGCCATAGTCCCTCAAACGTAAATAATATTACATAGTATGACAATACAGCAGCTTATTCTAAACAGTATCTTACTGTAACGGTATGGTAATTGTAAATTGTGTACCCTCACCTTTTGAATCACAGGTTATATTCCATTTATGGTCAATAATAATTTTTTCAACTATAGCAAGTCCCAGACCCATGCCGCTTTCTTTAGTTGAAAATGTTGGTTCAAAAACTTTAGATAGATTTTCTTCAGGAATTCCCATACCATTATCTTTAAACTGAATATAAACTACCTGTTTTTCTTTATCATACATACTTGTGATAGTAATTTCATTTGCTTTTGCTTCAATTGAATTCTGAATAATATTTAGAAAAGCCTGGCGTAATAATGCCTTATCACACATAACAGGCGCAAGATTGGCATCCAGATTTGTAATAAATGAAATTGCATCGTTTCCGTACATATCAATACAATTTTCAAGAATAGTATTAATATTTTCTTGTGTCAGATTAATTTCCGGTAACCTGGCAAATTTTGAAAACTCAGAAAGCATATTCATTAAAATATTTACTTCTTCAATAATAGTACCGGTTGCATCTTTTACAATGACAGGAAATTCAGGGTGATTTTCCTCATACCTCCGGTAAAGCCTTTCTGCTGACAGACGAATAGGAGTTAAAGGGTTTTTTATCTCATGTATTAGTTTTCTTGCTATCTCACTCCATGCCTGTAACTTCTGCGTTTGATACATCATTTTCCTGCCATGATCAAGCTGTTTTGCCATCTGGTTAAATGATTCATATAAAACAGCTATCTCATCCTGTTCTTGTCTGGTAAGATTTATCTGGAAATCACCTTTTGCAATCTTTTTAGAAGCTTCAACCAGTTCAAGCACCGGCCGTGTTATACTTTGCGATATCATGATGCTCAGGATGACAGCAAGCAAAATAATACCAAGTGAAAGTAAAATCAACGCTATGCCAATACCAGTCTGAAAATATGGTTTAAGAAATTCCTGCTTTTTATATTCACTGTATGCGGTATTTAAAAAATCAGCAGTTGCAAACATCTCGTTTGGTATTAATCTGTACAGTACAATACAGTATGGACCATATTGAGTATAAGCAACAGAGTACATATTATTAAATATGGATAATCTGCTGCAATGTGCAAGGCTATTAATATGTGCAAGTTGCAGAAAAGTAACAATATTGAATACAATATCTGGATTATTGTTGCCAGCATACAGTAATGTAACATTATTGTGTAATACGCGTTTTGATTCAACAAGTGTCACAAAAAACGATGTATTTGTATATATATACCGCTGTCTGAAAGCAGGATGTAATAGATATTCTGTACTTACATAATTATTTTTTAAATCATATCTCAGTTGATTCAACTGCCTGACCAGATTTTCTTCTGTTTCAAAAACCATTTGGTTGGCAAGATCAACAGACTTTTCCAGCGCAGAAATAGTTTTTTCAGTAAAAAACTGTTTAATAGTTGAATTTAATATATTACTGGTAATGACAATAATGGGAATAGTTGGAACAGTAGCAATAACTATTAACGCTAATGCTATTTTAGTCCTTATACTTCTGCTGTATATAACTTCAGGATGAACCCGTAAACGAAATGATATTAAAATAAAAAATACTGCAGCAGCCAGTGGTACAATCATGACAAGATTTACAAAAAAACCTTCACCAACTGAAGTATTTTCACTCTGGGGAGGCAAAAGAAAAGCAATGATAGTTGCAAATATAAAAAATGTGCCAATAAAAATCAGTGAATTTTTGATATTTTGCTTTGATACATATTCTTTTAAATAACCTTTTATGGACACTAACATCATGGCATCACAAATTATTCTTTAATATAAATTACAGATAAATATAGCAAGTAATACACAATCTGGCCACCTGAGGCAGTGCAGGAATACTGCTTTTATTCATACCATATGTTTCAGGAATAATTGCTATCATAAAATATTATTCAGAGTAAGGTATCCCAACCAGTTTTGGTCCATATTGCCATCCAGTATCAAAATCCCAGATGCCAACAACATAATTAAATATAATATTTAACGGAAAATATAACTTAACCGAAGTGAAGGTAACACGGACACGTATTACATAATTTGATTTCCTGTATTTAAAACCCTCTTGAATAACTATCAGTCTGTCAAAAAAAAGCTCATCGATAAGCGATTCATCACTGTAAAAAAATGTTGGAACTTTTGCCTGAGTAACTATATAGGACTTATTAAAAAAATCAAATTTTACTTTTTTCTTCACTGTCATAGATCTGATAATTGTCTTTGGCATTAGCGGTAGCAAAGATTTTTCAACAATCTGGACTGTATATTCTACCTGGCCTTCAAGCCCGCGTTTTAATGCCTCTACAATATCATTTGTTTTAACGTCAGTAACCGAAAACAATACATTGAGATTGTTGGAATTAAAATTAACATTACCAAAAGTAATATCCTGTGCCAAAACAGTGATTGAATTTAATAACAATACTATAGTTATAATTAATTTTTTCATTTAAAATTCACTGGATACGATACGCTTATATGTAGTGATGTGTTTTCAGGCTCAAACGAAGTTTTGAATCCCTGTTTACTTTTCCAGTATGGATAATAAATCAATCTGTTATAGTTATGAGCTGAATCCACAGCATCAATCACCGAAAACACCCTGGTTATAAAGATTGAAAAAAGGAGCCCCACAACAATAGTCTGATCCTTTTTGCTGATATCCACCCAGTTTACATCCTGATCGCTACCAGAATACTTTTCAGAAAGATTAAATAACATATATACAAGTAACCCTTTTTCTGCCAGGTCAGCAAGCAGAAACGCCGAGCCTTTTTTATAATTCTGAGTATAGAACTGCCCCAACCCGCTCCATGACCACGACAACACACCCGCTATAAAAGGATCCTTTCGTTCAGGCTCTTCAAAGATAATAGGAGTAACATTACTTTGTACAGCAGATTGTTTATTTTGCTGTATTTGTTTATCCTTCTGGGCAAATGCAATTGAAAACAAGGATAGTATAATAATTGCAATTAAACTTAGCTTAGAAACCAGACGATAACCCAAAATACATACCTCCATCAGCATTATATCCAAAATTAAGTTGTGGATACTTTTTTTTCAATTCCTGTCGTTTTTCCTGCAGCGAAGTATTAAAAGAACCGGCACTTTGAACAGCATCAATAATGTTATAAATATGAATCAGTGATAGTGTGGCAACTGTAGCATAAAACAGATATTTTCGCTGAGTGCTGACAATACCTAAATCAGTACGTTTTGCATCAATTCCTAAATTAAAACCGGAATCACTTCCAGCTTTAAAATTAAAATCAAGAAAATAAAAAAGTGATCCTACCACTATGGTATATTCAGTTACCAGAAAAATAGCCCCTTTTAATTTTTCATCACTATAAAACTGCCCAAGGCCTGGCATATAAAAAGAAAGAATACCGGCAAAAAGCGGATCCTTCTTTTTTTCAAAAAGTACCTTGATTTCATCATCACTAAGCGATAGTTCCTGGGGATGAACTTCTTTTTTCTTTGTTTGCCCTAAAAGAGGGCTTTGCAATAACAGTATGACTGCAATCAAGAGCCATATTATACAATGCAAATCAAAAGTTTTCATTTTGAAGCTAACTCCGCAAAATCATTTTCAATGAGAGCTGATAATCGTTCTACAGCTTCTTCTTCCATTTCGCCATTAGCCCGTATTATCAAAGAACTTCCCCTGGTTATGGCTAATCCCAGTACTGACATGATGGATTTGCCATTTGCTTCCATCTGTCCTTTAATGATATAGATATCACATGGGAATTTCATTGCTTCACGCACCAGTATTGAAGCAGGACGGGCATGTACACCAGCATCACTTTTTACCTTAACTTTCTTTTCCTTCATTTGTTGTTATTCTCCCTTGCAATCCACTCCTGGATCTTTTTATCAAGTTCCTGTGCAGAAAACACACCCATTTTTTTTAGTCGCTGATTAAGTGCTGCAGTTTCTATAATAATTGGGATATTTCGCCCAGGCCTTACTGGAACAATAATATAAGGAACTTCAATATCAAGTATGGTATACACCTGTTCTTCTATACCAAGCCTGTCGTAGTGTGTATGTGCATCCCACTCCTGTAATTCTGCAACAAGCTCAATACGCTTTCTGTTCCTTACCGACCTGATACCAAATATATCACGTACATTCAAAATTCCAATCCCCCGTATCTCCATATGATGCCGTATAATCTCAGAACCGCTTCCCATAAGCAATGACTCATCAATTTTTTTGATCTCAACCAGATCATCGGCAATCAGCCTGTGTCCTCTTTCTATTAACTCTAAAGCAGTTTCACTTTTCCCAACGCCACTTTTACCTATGAGTAATACTCCTATGCCAAACACATCAATCAATGTCCCATGTATGGTTATTGATTCAGCAAATGCAGCCTCAACGATATGGGTTAATAAACTAATAAACCGGGTTGTTGGATGTTGCGTAACAAAGGTTGGAACCCTGTGCTTTTTAGCGTACTCAATAAAAACCTCATCCGGATACTCATTATGGGTATATACACAGCAAACTATATCATAAGAAAAAAAATTAGTGTAAATTTCCTCCCGCCTTTCACGGGATAGCTGCTTAATATATGCTGTTTCACCCAAACCAAAAATCTGAATACGGTCATAGGCAAAATAATCAAAAAAACCCGCCAGGGTAAGCCCCGGCCGGTTAATTTCAATTGCGGTAATAGCCTTATCAATTCCTTCCCTGCCAGTTACAATTGTAAGCTGAAGGTCAATCTTCTGTGTATTTTCTAAAATATCACGAATGCGCAGTTGTTTTTTCATTGTTTCATTAAAATGCCGGCACCAGAAGTTCCAGATTTTTGCCGTGTTTGTACATTATATTGATATAGTTAGTTTCAGTATTAAAAAATACAATAAATGGAGTATTATTGTTTGTTATTTCAATTACCGCATCATTAACTGCCATCATTTTAATATTGCATGATTTTTTCTTTTTAAATTTTATATCAGGATTTACTGATGAATCGTTCTTAATCTCAAGAGTATATTCATTAAACTTTGACGGCTTAAATGAGTTTTCATGAATCATTTCAAACGGTATTTCAATCATTGTGTACTCATTGCCATCTTTATAAATTGCAGCATAATTTTTATTCATATAATCAACTGAATCTTTAATTGATTTCTCGCCTTTCTTAAACAAAGTAAAATCACTTCCATTCAGTTTCATCTGCAGATATGCTTCCTTTTCGTCTACCGGTTTATTGCTGACCTGCCTTACTGTAATGGAACTCTGCTCACCTTTGACAGTAAACGTAGCTATATCTTCAAGCTCACTTAATGGAGTAACCTTATGTCCTGAATGCCGTTCTTTATATCGCACTATTTGCTGTTCAATCTTATCAAGCAAGAGGTCAATTGAAGAATACATATCCCCAGCTTTTTCTTTTGCATAAAACTGCACGCCATCACCATTAATGGTAATTTCAGTTATATGGTCCTGACGTTCTATCAGCAACCATACATGCATATCAATCACCTGATGGAAATACTTGATTAACTTTGATAACTTTTTTTCAGCATATTCACGAATGCTATCGCTTACTTCAAAATTTCTGCCTGTAATTGTTAGATTCATGGTCACCCTCATTTCTCATTAAATATAATTTTTTACGGATATGTGATGCAGGGATAGATAACATATCCCTGTATTTTGCAATAGTCCTGCGCGCAATACGGATACCCTCTGCCTTCAATATGTCAAGTATTTCCTCATCACTTAACGGATTTTGTTTTGATTCACTATTAATAAGTTCTTTCATCCGTTTCATGATGGTATCAGATGATGTATCATCATTAAGTACGGATTGAATTTTTTTAACAAAAAAATATTTAAACTCAAAAACACCCCATCTGGTCTGTGCATATTTATTGGCCACAGCACGGGCAATGGTGGATTCATGAAATCCTAAATCAGACTCTAAATCAGCATAAATTAACGGTTTTAAATACCCGGGTCCTTTCAGTAAAAACTCCTTCTGCCTGTTCATTATTGCATACGCAACAAGAAGAAGTGTTTCATTCCGCCTGCTGATATTGTTTATAAGATTCCTTGCTGCATTAACTTTATCATGGATAAATTCCCTTGTTTTTTCATCAATTTTTTTTTGTTTCAGCATCTCTATATAACGAGCATTAATATATAATTTTGGCATACAGTCATCAAGTAGATTAATAATAACCTCATTATCAATCAGCTGAACCTCAATATCAGGGCGTACATACAATGGCTTACGGTTAAAAAAATGTGCACCCGGATATGGTGTCAAATTGGTCAGAAGTATAGCTTTTTCTTTTACTTCGTCCTTGCTTATATTCAGTTGTTTTGCCACTTTATCATACTCATATCGCTGAATATGCGGCAGATAATCCTTTATGATCTGCTGCAACAATACATCATCAGGGTAAAAGTATTGTGCCTGAATACGTAATGAATCAGTAACAGTGGAAGCACCACATCCAACAGGATCCAGTGTGTGTATTATATTTAAAAGTTTTTCTATTTTAGAACTATCTCCATCTAATTCTTTTTGCAAATCCTCCATTGAAACAGGTAAAAAACCATTATCATCAAGACTGGTAATAAGCTCTTCAAGCATGGTCATTTCATCAGGTGGCAGCTCTAACATTCTTGCCTGAGCCAATAAATGCTCCTGCAAAGTTTCAGCCTGTGAAACAATTTCCATTACATTCTTTTTGTCATAATCGAAAGTGGGAGTATCTTCGCTTTCGTATTCGGGGGTATAATCCTCTTTTGGCAAAACTGTGCCTTCTACTTCCCTTTGGGCAACAGTATCAAGGGATTCAAATCCTTCATCAAGCGTATCGTCACACTCCAGAACAGGATTTTCTTCCAGTTCCTGTAATAATATTTCCTCTAAATCAAGTGCAGGTATTTGTAATAAGTCTAAGGATTGTCTAAGACTCTGGGTAAGGTGTAAACGCTGGGTTTGTACCACATCAAGCTTTAAGAAAGCCATTCACTCCCTCGCAACAATCTTCCTCAATTCAGATGTTCCTGACTACAACCACATTCTTATATAAATATACAAAAATTACCACCCACTTGTCCAGTTAAATTGCATTATTGCCTGATATTTTCTATCGAAGCCCTGATAAAATCCTTAAATAAAGGATGAGGTTTTATTGGCTTTGACTTGAATTCAGGGTGAAATTGAGTACAGATGAACCATGGATGATCCCGGTATTCGATGGTTTCAACCAGATTATTTTCAGGATGAAAGCCCGATAGAACCATACCATTATCCTCAAATGTCTTCTTATATTTAAGGGTAAACTCAAAACGGTGACGGTGCCGTTCCATTGCAGAATCGGCATTGTAAATTGATTTAATTTTTGAGCCATCCTGAAATACACATAAATACGCCCCCAATCGCATGGTACCGCCCAGCTTATCAACAAGTTCCTGCTCTTCCTGAAGCGAAATAACAGGATATGGAGTTGTGGGGTCAAATTCAGTGGAATTTGCATTTTCCATACCACACACATGGCGGGCAAACTCAATAACAGCGCATTGTAATCCCAGGCAAATGCCAAACAGCGGAATCTTATTAACACGTGCATACTCAATAGTTGCTATCTTGCCCTCAATACCTCTATTTCCAAAACCACCAGGTATTAATATGCCGTTAACACCTTTAAATAATTCATCCATTTTGCCCATGTATTTCCGCTCAATCTCTTCAGATTCAATCCGTACGATTTCAAGTTCTGCATTATTGGCAACAGCACCATGAGTAAGCGCTTCATAGATTGAGCGGTATGAATCCTGCAGTGAAATATATTTCCCAACAACAGCAATTGTGACCTTTTTTTCTGGATTCATCAGGGATTTAATAAATGCATCCCATTCAGGAAGATGGAGCGGTTTTACCGGAAAACCAAAATGCTCCAGCACCACCTCATCATATTTATTTTCATGCAGCATATAAGGGATTTCATAAATGGAATGGCTTATATCAACAGCCGAAATAACATTTTGTTCCGACACATTACAGAACAATGCTATTTTGCTTTTCAAATCATCTGTAAGGGTCCGTGATGAACGGCATAGAAGTATATCAGGCAATATACCCAGTTCCATAAGTTCTTTTACTGAATGCTGGGTTGGCTTTGTCTTTTGCTCGCCAGCCACTGTTATTGTTGGCACCAGCGTTAGGTGAACATTCAACACTCTTGCTTTGCCTAATTCCTGCCGTATCTGCCTTATTGCTTCTAAAAATGGGATTGATTCAATATCACCAACCGTTCCACCAATCTCAACAAGCAAAAAATCAAGGTCATGTTCATTTGCTACATCATAAATTCTCTTTTTAATTTCGTTGGTGATATGTGGAATAACCTGCACTGTCCTGCCTAAATAATCCCCACGACGTTCTCGCATGATCACTTCATAGTATATCTGGCCCGTGGATACAGAATTTTTGCGGGTAAGCCTGGCGTTAGTCAGGCGCTCATAGTACCCTAAGTCAAGATCGGTTTCAGCACCATCCTCAGTAACATAGACTTCACCATGCTGGAACGGACTCATAGTACCGGGATCAATATTAATATACGGGTCCATCTTTATGATAGAAAGCTTATACCCATGTCCTTCAAGCAACAGCCCCAATGAAGCTGTAGATATACCCTTTCCCAATGAAGAACATACGCCACCGGTAACAAAAATAAATTTAGTTTTTTTGTCTTTCATATATCCTCTGACCAGATAGTATCCATTATATCGTAAGCCATAAACAGTAATTACAGATACCTGTCAACAATTTGTAAAAATGCAATCAAAATTGCTGACAAAAAAAACAATTCTTGACAAAAGACTGAAGTTACTATAGTAACAGTTTTGTGTTCTGTAAAGAAAAAATAAAAAAAATTTTTATCATACAGGAAAATGCCATGACAGAAAAACGTCAACATCCACGTAAGGAGTCCAACATCAAGGTCAGGTTTGATTATTTTGAAGGTGATCCGGAAAAAGTTACAACAAACCAAAAACCAACAATACAATCAAAAGGATATATTCTTAACATCAGCGCATCCGGCGCATTTATGGTATGTAACTGCCGTGTCAGTGTACAGATGCCGGTAAAATTGTACTGTAAAATTAACAAAACTAAACTGGAATTAACTGGTGAAATTGTACGCACAGGAATGATTCAAAATAACCCTTCCGAAGTTGCACAACGATATGCAGCAAAGAAAGTTAAAGGCGATAGTTACGTTGCTATACGCTTTAATGAACTTTTACCTGAGGAAATACTGGCACAGGTATAAACACTGATGAAAACAAGATTTATCCGCATAGACGATATATCAGAGATCGATACATCCAAAATCAGTACATTTGATTTAGCTAACCGTTATATTGACAAATATGGCAACATGTATGGGTTAAGATACAACAGAGCCGAAAGAAAAATAGAGATAGTTAAAATCATGCGAACACCCCGAAAGCATGCTTCATATTTTTCACAGAAGTTGCAACGCAAACCTGAAAAAGTGGAAAGCGTGCATCAGGACGACTATATAGGCGAGGTTATGGAATTTGACCCCGAAATGTGTATCAATCATATTGTGGAAATTACAAAGACGCATAAAGACCGTCTTAACGGGATTATCATAAGCATAGCAAATTCTAATATCATTTCAGATTCTGATAAAATGACATGGAATACAATGAATGATTATTTCAGAAATTTAGACATGGATGGCATACAGGCACTTGAAAAGATTGTTGAATTGTACAATGAATTTAACAATTACCCACGATCAATAATCTACTATCAATCAAAATTAGATACAAAGCACCGTAAAATACTTGATGGAATACCTTCTGAAACGTCAAAATTGCGCTATGTAAGGTATTACGAAATGTGGTATCAGGTAAAAAATGCCTATAAAATTATTATAAAAATACTATCGGATATAAAATTTTTACTGGAACAGCAGCACATTGATGAAAAACGCGCCATGACTCCATTCCAAAAACAAACCTATTCTGATGCAATAACATCAATTGACAATACACTTGCTGAAGCAAATAAAATCCTTTC
The DNA here is from genome assembly GCA_020721905.1 of Leptospira biflexa. GTDB lineage: Bacteria > Spirochaetota > UBA4802 > UBA4802 > UB4802 > UBA4802. The sequence goes on from DYLU01000036.1 coordinate 26,312, forward strand.
TGATTGTGCTCTGATTGCAAATATGATCAGTACAGGTACATCATTTGTTGGATAAAATATAGTATTATTCAGCCATGCTATAGTTTATGTTACCAGTATCCAGCTGCTGTTTAACATCTTTATTACCCACAACCACAATGATATAGCCACTGACAATACTTTCAAAGGATGTAATAATATCATTGCATGTTACGGACACAATACCGTCAGGATATTCGTGAATATACGATTCCGGCAGCATATTATAATCAAGCCACATATAGTACTGTACAATATCACGCAACGAATTAAACTCAAAGATGTAGCTTTTTAAGAGTGATTCTTTTGCCCATTGCAGCTGCTGCTGGCCTGGTCCTGTTTTTGCAAAATCAGCTAAAACATTTTCCATTATTTTGATAGTTGACAATGTCGTTGCTGCTTGAGTCTGAGCGTAGGCTAAAAATAATCCGGTATTTTTCCGCATACGTACAATTGATCCTGCGGAATACGCATATCCCCGTTTTACCCGTATTTCATCCATAAGCCATGAATTAAAAGAACCACCGCCCAGTATGTAATTACCAGCTTCCAGTGCATAACGGTTGTTGCTTTTAATTGACGGAGCAACCGTTGCAATGACAATCGTTGACTGCGGTATATCCTTTTCAATAAAATATATCCTTTTGGTGCTGGTATTCTTCCTGGCCTTTTCCATATCGGTAGTGTAATCACCATCATACCCGTCAGGCAGGGCGTTCGTCAAATGTGCTACGTGCTGCATCACGGTGTCTTTATTCAGCGATGTTATAACTCCAATGCGCACATTCTCTTTAACAACGTATTGCTTCCACAGCTGCTCTAAATCAGCAACGGTTATTGCATCCAGTGACTCTTGTGTCATGACTGCTCCATAGCCACTATCGCCAAATACATATTGCCGTGCTTTTTCCATGGCAATAGTCATTGGGTCATCCTCCTTTTGCTGTATCTCTTGCTTCAGCATAAAGCGGGCTGTTTGTGTTAAATGTTTTTCAAAAAGCGGATTTGCAATGATGTCAGCAAGGATTAGAAAAGCCTTAGCGGCCTCATCCTGATGAACACGCATGCTGATAGTAACAGTTTCAAACGAGGCACTGACAAAATAGCGCCCACCTGTTGCATCAATGTACTCATTTATGGTGGGGTAATTCTTTGAACCGCCAAGCGACAGCACCAGCGCTGCCATCTGGCTAATACCGGCATTGGTGGCATTTTCATACAAAGAACCGGCACCAATAGAAATGTATACTGTACAGTGAGGCAATGTGTCCTGAGCATAAAAAACAGACACACCATTGCTTTTTATTGTTTCAATTGCAGGAAGAGTAATGAGCGCATCGCCAGCAAGATGAATTGGGATAAAAACAATAAATAATAAAACTATTAAATATTTAATTTTTTTCATTATAAACTCCTCCAGGTGATAGTTGCTTAAAAGAACTATAGCATCCTTGTTTTAATATGATACCTTTTACTTCTTTTTCAGTACAGCAACAGTTGCCCATTCTTTTTTGCAATAACTATCAATAACCCGCTGTATATCGCTTACAGTTACTCTGTGCAGGATATCACTATAGGTCATAAGATATCGCCAATCGCCGGTTATTGTTTGATAGTAACTGATCATACGAGCAATTCCTGAATTGGTATCCATATCAAACAGCAAGGTTGATTCAAGCCGCCGTATTGCTGCATTAATTTCTTCCTGGCTGCAGGTACTTTGCAATAGATTGAGTTCTTGATACACCATAGCTTCAACTTCTTCACAGGCAATTGATTCTTTTGGTGTTGCTTCAACAATAAATAAATTGTCATATCGGCTTCCGGGATAGCCATTATAGGCTGCAATATCTGATACAACCTTTTTGTCAATAACCAGCTTTTTATACAGCCGTGAACTTTTGCCGCCTGAAAGTATTTCTGAGAGAATATCGAAAACATAATCATCAAAGTGAGGCATGGCAGGTTTATGCCAGCCAATTAAAAGATATGGTGTTGCATCTGCATACGTTACCAGCCTTCTTGTGTTTTTAGTATCTTCTTTTATGGCAACAAAATCCTGTGACGGTGCCTGCGGTATTGTCCCGAAATACTGTTTCAGGATTTTCAGCGTTTGTGATGTATCCTGTTTACCCACAACGGTAATGGTCATATTTTTTGGAACATAATGGTCAAAATAAAATTTGCGCACCAGGCTCAATGACAAAAACGGGATATTTGATGTATAACCAATGGTGGGATGCCGGTACGGATGTGCTAAAAACGCAACGCCTAAAAAATCTTCAAACAATTTACTTTGCGGGTTGGATTCATACCGCATAAGACGTTCCTCGTACACGGTGTTGCGCTCGGTATAAAATTGTCTGAATACCGGTTCCTTAATGCGCTCAGATTCAAGCTTTGCCCACAGTTCAAGCGCATCATTGGGAAGCTCAATGTAATACTGTGTCATGTCGCGTGATGTGCTTGCATTAAAGTTTATGCCGCCTGCCTGCGTGTAAATGGCATCATACGCTGAGTTTACAACATACGCATTTGCCTTTTTTTGCAATGTTTGCAGGCGCTGTTTCAGCTGTGGCAATTGCACATTATCAGGATTTGTTAATGAAATTCTATCTATTGTTTCACCCAATGCTTCAATCTGCTGCAGAAGCTTGTTTTCTTCCTCAAAGTTTGTTGTACCAATTGTTTTTGTACCTTTGAACATCATGTGTTCAAGTAAATGCGCTGCACCTGCAGTCTGGTAATTTTCATCAACCGAACCCACCTTAAACGAAATGATTAATGCCAGCGTTGGCGTATAGCCTCTGTTTACCAGCAAACAGGTAATGCCATTTGGAAGCGCAAGTTGTTGCACACCCAGATTATCCAGCAAATGATTTGAAAAACATGGGCGATAGCTCATGGGAAAGAGTGCAAGGATGAAAAAAATTATAACTGCCAGTCTTTGATATATTTTCATAGTTTAAGATTTCTCCATTATACTAAAGTATTTCATTATAAATGTTTTTAACAGTGCTACTATAGATATTTTAATCAGTTTGGAAGGCCGTAAATGTAACCATAGCAAATTCTCCTGAAATAAAACATATCATAGTACTAAAAATTAAACTAAAGAATTATATAATACAACTGCTTTTTGGGTCGTGTGTATATAAACAATTTTCATCTACAAAAAATTAATGAATAAATACGGTAAAAAATCCAAATAATTTTTTAATTTTTTTACATAAAAACGTATTAATAAATACAGCGGAAATTTTTTACAATTTCAGGTACATTATGACATTATATAACAATCGTTATAGAATTGAATCATCCCGATTGCAGGGATATGATTATTCGCAGAACGGGGCATATTGTATTACAATTTGTACAAAAAACAGGGAACAATATTTTGGAACAATTATTAATGGTGTAATGCATCATTCGCAAATGGGTGAAATTGCCAAACATGAATGGTTACGAACACCACAATTACGCCCCGATACAAATATCGTCCTTGATGAATTTGTAATCATGCCCGATCATGTGCATATGATATTTTTTATAAATTTGGGCCACAATCAAAAAATGTTGCATCAATAATTCGCGGTTTTAAATCATCCGTAACCATGTATGCACGGAAAAATAATATCCCGTTTAACTGGCAAACGAGATATTATGATCATATTATCCGTAACAACGATGAATTGAATAATATACGAAAATATATTATAAATAATCCACTTAAATGGGAAAAATTATAGAGACGTCATAACTGGCGTCTCTTTAATGCTATATATACCTCAGTGATTATAATTTTTAAAATACAATATTTACCCCTGCCATGATAAAATGGCGTTCTGGTGTCCCTTCCGGATATGCATCACCGGGTAAAAATAATCCATAATTGACAAAGAATGAAAAATCGTAAAATACCGGCCAGCGAAGCATTACATCAACCGCCTGACCAACAAAGCTTTCTGGTAATCCTGCTTCGCCACCACCAATGTGTGATTCTTTTTTATCCTTCATATAGTATGAATAATACAGCACCAGATTCATTTTTTTAATACGATCACCACCCTTATACAATGGCGATACACCAACGCCCGGGCGAATAACATGCAGATTCCCCAGCACAGGACGAAGTGCAAACCCGCCTAAAAATGTGCCAAAATACATGAAGCGTGTATCATCTTCAAGAGTGTTTCCTGTTGCATTAGTATAGCTTGTAGCATCCTCATCACCTGAGCCGTATGCATACTGCAGATTAAGCAAAGGCCTGTATGCAGTTTTCCAGAAGTATCGGAATCCCGCAAGTACTGCCATTGCCTTAATATCACGTTTATCCTGAACACCCGGCATAATTGTTGCATACGATGTGCCCATCTGGTACACGTACTCAGCATAATAGGTCAGTTTGTCGCTCACCACTCCTTTAACACCAGCACCAATGTACTGTGTATCATAGGCTGACTTTGTGGTTTCCTCTTCATCCTGTTTGTCTTTTTCCATAAGGCCATACAGGTACATTGTGTTGTTATACAAAAAATCCTTTGAATACTGGGCAGCAGCAAATATCCGCCTGGCACCATCAGCTATATCGCGTGAACTTAGTCCGTAAGGGTTGTCATCCTTATTGAGTAACCCTGAATACATGCCAAATGCTTTGAGATCACCATACGGAGTATATACCTGCATCTCACCGCCATCACCGCGGCCATTGAGCACAAGCCCCGATCCGGCTACATAGTACTTTCGACCAAGCACAAATCGCAGTGTATTCTTCATGACGGGGATAGTAATTGATGCTATATCGAGGTCAAATACATTGCTGGTATTGTCAATATTGACATCCTGCTCGCGGATTACAGCAAGGTAACTGTCTTTTATACGAACATAGAGCGTTGAGTTTGCCCACAGGGTGCTCGTTAACCATACGCGGGCAGTTGTAACGGATGTCAGTAAGTCGGTATCCTGAGTGCGCAGATCAATCATCACCGGCGTCAACCATCCTCCGTACCGCAATACAAACGGTTTTGCCGGCTTTAGTGCAACAGCTAAATCCGGATCTGCCGACACATCAGGCAGGGGTATATACTCATCCTGCGCATACAGGAGGGAGGAGCAATGAACAGTAACTATCGCCAAAATTATTATGATTATTGTTTTCATTCTTCACCCCCAAACCTGCCCATTACTTCCATAAGCTCTACACCGCTTAACTGTATATTTTCTCCGGATTCCGGCGGAAGATAACCCGCTGCAATACAGGCAAAAACCGCATAGCGCTGACTTTTAAATATGGTAAACATAAGTGAATCTTTAAGCTGACTGTGTTTTGCTATCATATAGGCCACCAGACCTGCAGTGGCAGGCAGCTTTGCATCGTATACTTTTGGCAATATGCCTTTTGCCTTAAGCGCCGCAGCATCCTGCGCATAGCCATTAGATTTGCCATCAGTTGAAAGCATAAACAGTGTTACTGCATCCTCAACCGTTGCAACCGGCTTTTTGGCCAATTGAACGGCAAACATGGCACTCTGAGCATACACAGCAGTTGCTGTAAAAAGAAATAACAAGAATATACTAAACTTCCGCATAAAACCTCCTTCATGTTTATGTCACTTCACACTATACTAATCCAACTAACTCATCCACTTTTCCACTGCAATCAGGAAATAATATCAATACCTCTTATTGCCATAGCCAGAGTATTTGTAGATATTTATTGCTACAATAGTTTTCTCTGGATTTTTTACTGATTCCAGATTAAATTTAGATCTATGGTAACATCACCACCTGTGTTATCAAGAATATCAGCCGGCGTTTGATTGGAATCCACAAGCTGGTCACCATACTGGTTTATGGTATCGTCTTCTTCATCGGTAAGATTATTTGGCGCCATATTGCCAATGTAGGTATTCTGCATATTCTTTGTGAGATCATCGCCCCGCGGATCATCATTGCCCTTTTGATAGTTAAGATCGCCGCCTACTTTTTTATTTTCACCATCTGATTGCACCAAAAGCTCGCCTTCAGGCACTTCTACCTTCATACCAAAACCAGGTCCAAAACTTGTGTTCTGCTCGGTTCCCCGTACCGATGATGTTGCAACCGGTGTAGTAATATAAAAGCTTGTTTTTACCTTTGGAAGTTTCTTTACTTTTGCATTTACACTGCCGTAGGCAAGGCCTATCTGGTTGGTTGATTTATCCTTGTTAGCTATGTTTTTATACACCTTTATAAGGGTAAGGGGCTTTATTGTCACCAGATGCCCATCAATATCAAGCACCGCTTTTGACTTTGCACCAGTCTGTATCTTTGTGCCTTCGGTAAGCTGTTGACCCTTTTGCAACGGTTTGAACGCACCACCGCTGCTGTACACCACATCACCTTTTACCTGCACTACCGTTATGGCAGCATACAACGGTGTGATAGCAAACATACAGACTATCGCAGTAACTATCATTATATTTACTTTTTTCATTGTGTTCCTCCATACGTGGTATATATTTTAACATTCCTGCATTGCATTTACTATTGTCCACCTGCATAATTAGATTATAATCATCTATTGTTATGGCATGGAAATTTGATACTTATCACCTTCACCATATTGGTTAACTCCACTTAAAAAATATGTTTGACCATTTTCTAATGTTATATTTTCTATTGTGTAGGAATAATCACCGTACTGATCAACCTGAGTACTAAACCCTGTTACTACATATTCAAGAATAGGAGTATCATTAACATCTTTATAAATTTTAAATGCAGTAGGGTTATAATTATAAGAAGAATTTGGGGTTATTGTTATTGTACTATTAGTAGAACTATAATAATACGGATAACCATCATTTATAAAAAATAATTTTCCCATCGCAATATCAAGTGTAACCTGCTGACCGGCAGTCAAATCCAGTGTGGTGATACCGCCATAAAATCTTTCTGCTGAATAATATGTATTATTTCCAACCACCTCAAATGTTCTTTGACTGCCTGCAGGTACTTCCAGCGTTATTCTTCCCGTATCACGCGGTATGGACTGCGTGATAGTTTCCATATCACTGGCTGATATCGTAACACTGATTTTATCTACATATAATTCATCAGGTGGAGTATCAGCTTTAACAGGCCGGGAAAAGCTTATCCATGCAAGCAGGTGGTCAATCCAGCTACGCTGTGCCTGCTGTCGTATGCCCGTATCAATGGTTACGGTTGCCGTGTTTTCGTAGCTACATGATATTAATGCAGTAAAAAGTAGTGTAAGTACTAATAAACTGGTATGTCGTTTCATACGTTCCCTCCATAATACAAATTATTTGATAGCGTAACGTTTAAGAGACCTGAATTATAAGAATTACCTTTTGCG
>DYLU01000108.1 GCA_020721905.1 Leptospira biflexa
CAAAGGGTGCAATACTGTCCAAGGCGCTGGATTGCTAAAAGGTGTTTGTTTGCTGTACGAAATAGCCTGTGGTGTGGTTTCCAGCGTGCCTGTGCCAGTTTCAGCAAAGATACGGCTTGGATTTACGCACGGTACAAAAAATTACAGGGAAGTTGTGCAGGCGCTTGAGGAAGCTGGTATCAGTTTTATTACGGTACACGGCCGAACACGTGACCAGTATTACAGCGGCAAAGCGGACTGGGAAGCAATAACGCATATTGCACGCACAGCAAGGGTTCCCATTGTAGGTAACGGCGATATTACAAGCTATGAAGATGCCCTGACAAAATTACAATCAAGTGGTTGTGCTGCGGTTATGATTGGGCGTGCAGCAGTGGGAAATCCGTGGATTTTTTGCGGCAAAATTCCATCACCAGATGAAAAAATAAAAATAATCAAACTGCACTATACCTATATGCTACAACAATATGGACAATACGGAATAATCTTAATGCGCAAACATATTGCACACTATTGTAAAGAATTTCCCGGTGCAAGCAAACTAAGGCAGGAAATAATTAACTGTGATAAAATAGATGATATTTTCAAGATACTTGATACATCTTTTGATAAAGAATGTTCATGAATATGATAATAAAAGAACATTTACAGTAATAAATTATAAACCAATTTTATATTGACATTTGCAAGGATTTATTTACAATTCATTCAATACATGTTTATTATTATATAGTATACCATAAAGATAGAATTGCAGATTGGAAAACATCCCTCACCGTAAACCATTCTGTTGCTATTCTATAGTATACTATAATCAAGTAAAAGAATATCCGTTATTGACTTTAAACATTCAGACGCAGGTGATACATCATGAAAAATAAAATATTACAACTTATTACTGTTATAGCAGCCATTTTGATTTCCGCTAAGGCCTTCTCATTGGATTTAAATGTTGGCGCAACATTGTGGTATGCTAACTGGGAACCTCACTGGGAACAAGAATTTCGTGATATATTCCATGATCAATCCGGCGAAACAACTCATTTTAAAATGGATGATACTTATTTGATTGGACCAATAGTTTCATTCAGACTTGGTGATACATTTAGCCTGACTGCAAATATGCTCTATGGTCAATACACTGCTTCATGTGTTAAGATGTGGTATGAAACCAGTACAAAATCAATCTATTCAACAATGGATATCACAAAATATGATACCGATATTATACTGAATTATAGAGCATTTGCTTATGTACAGTTTTTTGTTGGGCTTAAGTTGCAACACTATAATCTTTCCGAAACACAGAGAGGATTATATGATATTTCTTCAGGTGCAATTTCACGAGATCTATTATCAAACAGTTACGGTCCAGGGTTAGGCGTTGGATTGACAATCCCTTTTGATGAAAATTTTGCCATGCTTTTAAATATTGCAGGAATATATCTGAGAACAAAAGTTGAAGATTCATGGCAGGAAAACTCGGGTGCAAACCCACCATCATACATATACACATTAAATGCCTATGGCATTAATAATTCACTGTCATTAGCCTATTTTCTTCCTTCATATAATATAACATTACTCACCGGTTTCAGATACCAGTATCTCAAATATAAACAAGCTGATGTTCAAAAAACCAATTATAATCCAGCAGATGAAATCAGATTTGATAGAGATTATAATAATCAGAATGATATTTTTGGGGGAATAAATATTTCCGTTATTTATAGTTTTTCACTATAAATAATTCTTTTATAGCCGTTCTTCCAATACCTGTAAAACCTCCTGCTCATCTAAAGAAACAGGATTGTTTTTATTTCCTGCATCGCGGATAATGGCAGGGAAATCCTCCTGTGTTACTCCATATTCTGATAATCGCGGAATTTTGAGCATTTCAATCCATTTCTCAAGCGTTGAAATGAGTGCGTTGCAGCAATGGCTATGGCTCATGTCAGTGCATGAGGTTAAAGCTTTTGCAACAGCAGCATATTTTTTTATATAGTAACTATCGCCCATATTTTGCAGCTTTTGTATGGTAGCTTTTGTAGCAGCAGCCAGGATAGTACCACAGGCAATCCCATGCGGCATACCAAAGAACGCCCCTAGTGGCGAAGCCAATCCGTGCACAACACCTAGCCCTGCATGCGCCAGGGTTATCCCCGATATATATGCGGCATATGCCATGTTTGCTCTATGAAATACTGTATCCTGTTTTTCAATGCAAAGCGCGTTGAAACTTATGGCAAACTTTTCAATGCCACTCAACGCAAGAGCATCGGTAAATGGATTTGAATTGGTAGAAACATACGATTCAATTAATTGCGTCAGTGCATCCAGCCCGCTTGCAGCAGTAACACTGAGCGGTGTACCTGTTTGAAGCTGTGGATCAATAATAGCAACATCAGGGACAAAATTATTATGCCTGATTGAACGCTTAAATCCATTTTTGCCCGGCTTACTTATTACTGCATTTTTGGTTGCCTCGCTTCCTGTTCCTGCAGTTGTTGGCAGAGCAATAAATGGAATTTTTTCCCCGCTATGCTGTTTTGTGCCAACCACCTCCAGATAATCAGCAACACTTTTTTTTACAGGGATCATTGCCGATATAGCTTTCCCCGTATCAATGACACTGCCGCCACCAATGGATACCACAACATCAACTTTGTGATTAATTGATTCTACAATAGAATCGATACGTTCAACCGTTGGTTCACCGGCACTATTCACAATATTATAAATAATACCATTTTGGTTAAGCAATAATTCAATGCGTTCCAGTGCACCTGACTCCTGTAACGAACTTTTGCCTACAACAAGCAAAATACGTGTACCATATTTTTTGATGTGTTCAGGTAAAGTGGCGATAGCTCCTTGAGAAAAAACAGTAAGTGGTAATCGTCCAAGTGTAAATTTTACTTCTTCCATGATGTTCCCTCATGTATGGTATGACAGCAGATTGTTTGAATAATTACTTTCCCGCCTTCCACAATGTTTCATCGACAGGTGCAATAACCGTATATGGTATTCCTACACGAGGCTCAGCCATCCAGCCGGCAACGGTATCTTTCCATTTTATATAATGCGCTGTATTTTTATGCGCTGCAGATGCTTCAGGCGATATGTATGCTTCATATAAAATGAATTTAGCCGGATCATCCTTAGATTGCAAAACATCAAAACGCAGATTCCCCGGCTCTTTAATGGAATGTTGATGATTTTCCTTTGTGGCTTTAATGAAATCATCAATATGATCTGGTTTTACAGTAACGTGTACAATGGTTACTATCATACTTCCCTCCCGTATAAAAAATATAGCATACCCTCAAGTGTAGTGTAACAAAGAATTTGTTTTGTGCAGTAAAATAATTTTCAACAGATATAAATGCAAGATTAATCTGCTACATGATACTATTTTTTTCAATACATTTTAAGGGATTTTCTTACGGCAGTGATTTCTTTATAAAACTGTGCATGCTCTATTTTCCTGTACGGCTTTCATACAAAATATACTGTGATGCACATATCAATAGCTACATAGATTATAAACCAATGCACCAGCACCAATTAAAATACACTTTTTCATTTCTTTAAAGGTTAGTGCGATAGTACACCTGATTATAGATGAATGAATGACAAATCGTTGTTGACAGCTATTTTTATTATAGTGTATTTTTACACTAGGGATTCTTGTAAATTTTCAGATAATTTCACTAAAACTATCTTTCATGCCAATGAAGAAGTTGTTAAATGTCTTAAAAATGAAGAAAATAACGAGCATGTTACCAACCAACCTACCGACCAGGTTACTGAGCATGTCCAAAAAATTGATTCCCTTAATGGAAGTGGATAAGAAATATCGTAGAAATGAACTTTGTTTAAAATAAAAAAGTCATAATAAACTGGTTAATTTTTCCATTGACGTTTTTACAATAACTCGATTTGCTTAATGAAAGTGTAATATAATGTTTACTGTAATCACAATGGATACTTTGAATAAAAACGAAAAAGAAAGTACAAAGAGTTTGAAACCTACCATTATGAGAACATTTGCTCTGATTACAATTTTCTGGACAGCTACTATACTTTTCTTTGTATTGAGTGCAAATAGCTGTATTTACGACAAGACCTTTCAATTGACTCTTGAGCGTGCCCGCTCTGTATTTCAAATGATAGTAGATATGCGGGCATGGAATGCTTCGCATGGCGGGGTATATGTTTTCATAAACCACGAAACACAACCCAATTCTTTTCTTAACGTTAGCAATAGAGATATCATATCACAAAATGGACAAAAATTGACAATAATCAATCCTGCTTATATGACACGCCAATTATCTGAAATTGCCAAAAGAAGTAATAACATACTATTTTACCAGCCTAAAAACTATTAGACCTGCCAACAAACCATATCCATGGGAAAAGAAGGCTCTGCAAAGCTTTACACAAAAAAACAATGAGTATTACACATGCTAGCTCCCCAAAAAAGGCAAAACATATTTTAGATATATGGCTCCACTCTGGACAGAAACATCTTGTTTGGAGTGTCATGGCAAACAAGGATATAAGCCGGGAGATTTAAGAGGTGGAATTAGTGTATCTATTCCCGCTGACAGAATCCTATCCATAACAAACAAAAATATTTGGAAATTAGATTTTATTTTTTTCATAATGTGGCTTTTTGGGGGTTTGGGCATATGTATTTCATATAAGATAACAGTGAGTAATATGACAAAACTCCAGAATGCACTTGATGAAATACATACGCTCAGGGGGATCTTACCAATATGCTCTTATTGTAAAAAAATCCGTACAGATTCCGGTGCCTGGGAGCAAATTGATGTGTATATACGTAACCATTCAGATGTTAACTTTTCACATGGTATATGTCCCGACTGCATGAAAAAATTATTTCCGGATTTAGTCGATAAAAAAATGAATGAACAATGAACCAGGAATGTGCTGATTTTTATGAACAGTATAAAAAAGCATGGCTTAAAAATACATTAAAACAAAATCATCACAAGCACCCCTTTTTTTAGCTTCATAAAAACTTACTTTACAATTATTATGAATTTTTTACTGTTGCATCTGAAATGATTTTCATGCTGATATATCAGCAACTATATACAATAAAATCCAAGAGGTGGTACCATGAATATCTTAATATTTGGCCCTAATGGCAGCGGTAAGGGAACACAGGGTGCGGTTGTACAAAAAAAATTTAATCTTCCGCATATTGAGTCAGGGGTTATTTTCAGAGAAAACATCAAAAAGGGAACTGAACTTGGTCTTAAAGCAAAAGCCTATATAGACCGTGGTGATCTGGTTCCTGATGACATCACAATCCCTATGATCTTAAATCGCTTAAAAGAAGCAGATTGCAAAAATGGGTGGCTATTAGACGGCTTCCCCAGAAATGTTGAGCAGGCAAAGGCACTTGATAAGGCATTAAAAGAAGCGGGTATGGCGCTTGATTATGTCATAGAGATAGTATTAGATCGTGACAGTGCCAAAAAACGAATTATGGGCAGAAGGCTCTGTGAAAACGACAACAACCATCCCAACAATATATACATTGATGCAATAAAACCTGCACAAAAAGGTGGCGAATTTGTATGCCGTGTATGTGGCGGGAAACTTTCCACCCGCGCTGATGATCAGGATGAAACAGCAATCAATAAGAGGCACAATATATACTACGATACAAAAACAGGAACACTTGCTGCAGTGCAATATTTCAAAGATATTTCAAAAAAAAATGGTGGCAAACCAAAGATTATCGAGGTTGATGGGACACCAGGTGTCAAGGAAGTTAGCGAAGCTCTCTTAGCAAAATTAGGATAACAAAGACATTTAGGGAGCTGTTTGCCTGCAGCTCCCTAAAAAAATATAAGCATTATTTGCTCCTGTTACGGTATACCACTATACAAAAATATTTTTTATCAAATTCTTTGCGATAGTTAAACACTACATGTATCTTTCGTGAAGACATACCTTGAGCGCTA
>DYLU01000109.1 GCA_020721905.1 Leptospira biflexa
ACTTACAAAGGGTGTCATTGTAGATAAAAAATTTAAAGGTGGGGAAAAGGTTGAGGATGTTCGTGTTGAGAAGAAGACACTGCAGTATCTTTATGACGAAGGCGATTCCCTGGTGTTTATGGATACAGAAAGTTATGATCAGATGCATGTGGACAAGAGAAAAGCATCAAATTTACTCAATTACATAAAAGAGGGCGATAGTGTTGAAGCAACCATGCATGATGAGGAAATATTATCTATAGAGCCCCCAATATTTGTAGTATTGAAAGTAACCTATGCTGAACCAGGGGTGAAAGGTGATACTGCCACCAATGTTCTAAAACCGGTGACCGTTGAAACCGGAGCCACTGTTCAGGTCCCGATATTCGTCAATGAAGGTGATGTTATAAAAGTTGACACACGAACAGGCGACTATGTGGAACGCGTGAAAAAATAATTCAACAATCAAACGATAAATGCTTGCACATTGTATAAGTAAATTATTCCAGGCGTATTTTTTTCTGCTATCAAAGATAGCGGGATGTACGTTTACTACAAAAAATTTAAATTGAAAGATTTACAATGTGAAATCTGAATTAATAACAAAAGAAGCATATAAATCATTTAAAAAGGGTTCGTATGTAATAGTCATCCAGTTATTAGAAAAAAATATCACTATTTCCAATAATCCATTTGATTATTTTTTATTAATTTTGTCGTATCTGTTTACAGATAAGCTTATGCAGGCTGAAACTGCTCTGCGCAGGGCACTGCGTCAATATCCGGCATTTTTACCTCTTTTAGAAATACAGGCATTTCTTATGTTAAAAGCTGCTAAATCAAAAGAGGAGGCCTGCACAGGATATATTGATATATTAAAAATTTTTCCAGGGAATAAACATATAACAAAAATTATAACGAAAATACAGGAATCTGCTGATTTTGAACAATTTCAAAAAAAAGCTAAGTTAAAGGATTTTATCAAGATTAAAGCACCAAAAAAAGTCAAAACAGTATCATTCAGGACAGGATGGACAATAATACACTTTAAAACAATAGTCTTTGTGTTAGTCATTACTGCATTTCTGATAACAGGGATTTTGTTTTTCTCATCACCTCTTGCAAAATTCATACAGGAAAAAATTGAACTTCTGTTTTATCACCCAACTTTTCAATCAGGGGAAGATTTATTGCATATTTCACTTGATGGCATGCATTACGATATCATCGATAAAATCCAGCAAGTGCGCACACCTGAATTTTATGCTTCAAATGAAGCATGTATTCAGGATTTTAATCAGGCAAAGTGGCTGATCAAGGAAGGCAAAGAAAATGATGCTATGATATTGCTGAATAAGATTGATGCCAGCAATGCAAATTTCAGAGTAAAAGAGCGTGTTGCATTTTTAAAAGATTTTATAAATCGCAGCAGGGACCGCACGGTGGCAAAATTTTCATACAGGGATGTTATTCAAAAGCCATATTTATATAAGGGCATAAATGTGAAATGGCAGGGGAAAGTAGTAAATTATAAAACAAAGAATGGCATAAGCTTTCAGTTACTCATTAATTATTCCAAAAATAGTTTTGATGGAGTAGTAGAAGTATTTGCGCCCTTTAAAGTAGAAGCATTGGATAATGGGGCGATAGTTACTGTTGAAGGTATCATTACCAATATTGTTGGCAGGAAAATAGTTATAATGCAGGCAACAAACGTTGAAATAAAACCTGAATGATGGTATCGTACTGTATCAATTTTATTGACACGAGTTAAGATATGAAAGTAATAGTAAAAGAATGCAGCCACTATGACGTTGAAGTTATTAAAACAAAGGTTGTTGCAGCATTAAATCAGCTGCAATTTGATTTTTCAAAACTGTACAATGCAAAAGTAGCAATAAAACCTAACTTATTAACTTCAGCATCACCCGAATCTGCTGTTATCACGCATCCTGCATTTTTTAAAGCAATAGTTCAGATTGTAAAACAACATGGCGGAATACCAGTTCTTGTTGAATCCCCTGCAGTTTATTCATTGCAAAGAGTTATGAAAAAGACAGGATATGATGCGATAGTAACTGAAGAGGATGTATTTGTTGCCGATACATCAGATTGCATAATAATTCATAATGATAATGCTTATCATTTTAAGCGGTTTGAAGTGCCAAAAATATTAACAGAATGCGATATACTCTTTAATCTTCCTAAGTTTAAAACCCATGCACTAACTCACATAACATGTGCGGTAAAGAATTTGTTTGGCACCATTCACGGAATAAAAAAATCGCAATGGCATTTTAGAGCAAAAACCAGGGATGAGTTTGCTCAGATGCTTTTAGATTTATACCAGGCTTATTGTACTGATAGTGCACTTCCCAAAACTATTGTCCATATTGCAGATGCAATAACAATGATGGAAGGTGATGGCCCGGGGCCTGGCGGGATGCCTGCATTTCTGGGTGTAATTGGTATGTCGTATAATGCAATTGCAGTTGATTATGCCCTGTCACAACTTGCTGGTTTTACTTTAGACAATATACCAACCATTAAAATGGGTTTTAAACGAGGGTTATGCAAAAAACCTGAAGAAATTGATATCATTAAAGATTCAGGGATTTCTGTTGGTCGCATAAGTATTCCCCCAAAAGAAGCAGGCTCAACAAAAATTCTTGGCATACCGTTAGTAAATGCAGTATTAAAAAACCTGCTTGTTGCCAAACCCCTGCCTGATCCGGAAAAGTGTACTTTATGTTATCAGTGCAAGCAGATATGCCCGGTAAAGGCAATCAGTACATCAAAAGATGGTAAGGTGCCATCCTATGATTATTCTGCTTGTATACGATGTTATTGTTGTATGGAGATATGCCCCGAATCAGCTATTTCATTGACAAAGCCATTATTGCAACGTATACTGATGCACTAAATTCTGCTTTTTTTAGGTAATTGGTTATTGTAGCAGTTATATTTAGTTTATCAAGCGTGCGGAAATATATGCATACCAATGAAAATATTTACAATATACGAGGAATACATGAAGCAAATTGATACAATACGAAAAATTATCATTATTGAAATTGCAGTTTTTCTTCTCATTATAATGTTTATATGGGCAGAAGAATTTTTTGATTTACCCCACCTGCTTTTTAATGCTGAACCAACTCAGGTAAATTATGAAGAAAGTCTTTTGGAAACATTTATTTTTACTGCAATATTTGGATTTCTGGTGTATCACACCATTAGGCTATTGATAAAAATAAGGAATCTTGAATCATACGTACGAATATGTGCAGGTTGCAATAAAATTTATGTGGATGGCAAGTGGATATCACTGGAAGAATATTTTAATAGCTATATACATAAAAAAACATCGCATGGTTTATGCGATGATTGCAGGAAATATTATCAAAGGTAATTAGCGGAGGAGGGACTCGAACCCCCCACACCACGGATATGAGCCGTGTGCTCTAACCAACTGAGCTACTCCGCCTTGGTAGCGCGGGCAGGATTTGAACCTGCGACCTTTGGGTTATGAGCCCAACGAGCTACCAGCTGCTCCACCGCGCGATCGTTTTAACGAAGTGACAATCTATTTACAATATACATTGTAGTCAATCATTTTTCAAATTCTTTCTTGATTGCCCTTTGTATTTTAGCAAAAAAAAGCAGGAAGAAAAAAAATTGTAAAAAAATTATATAGTATTATTTTATATTGATACATTGTAAAATTTTTTTCAGGATCAGATAATAAAGATTTGCAGTATTTATTCATATAATTTTCATGAAAAAAATTCTCTATTATCTCTGATACATTCGACAGCAGGGGATTCATCAAAAATTATTTGTATAAGTTATTATTGAAACATTTAAAAAATTTAAAAAATTTTTTATTTTATAAATATTATTGTTGAAATTTTGCATAGTGATATAATATTGTCAATGTTCTCTTTGAGCAGAGGGGGTGATATTATTTAAGGGCTAAAACCAGCAGTGGTTTTGGCATTTTGATTATGTAAAAGCGCAAAAAACCCAAAGGAATTACAATCCCCAGGGTGGCGAATTTAAGTTAACCTTAAAAACCATTCTTAATGCATACACTCACCATAGTGTAGGTGATTTTATAAAATGAGGTGGTTGCCCATGGAGGGTTTAGGTACACACATCATTGCGGAACTCTTCAACTGCAACGAGTTTCACATCAATAATTTAAAAAAGGTTGAGGAGGTGTTAACGGCCGCAGCCGAACTCTCTAAAGCCACTATCATCCAACCATTCTTTCACAAGTTTTCTCCATACGGTATCAGTGGTGTCATCGTCATAGCCGAGTCGCATATCACGATCCATACATGGCCGGAATATGGATATGCAGCGGTTGATGTCTTCACCTGCGGAGATCAGGATTACAAAGTAGCTATCGATTATATCACGCAACAGCTGGAAGCGGAGCGTTGTGTTCTGTATGAAATGCGTAGAGGAGTATTAAGCGATAGCAAGGTTAAAAATGTTCCAGTAATTCAGGAGGTAGAAAATGTTAACTGCTTTGACTAATGATATACTTAAAACAATTCCAACCATTGACCAGTTTGAAAAGCTGGGTGCATGGGGATTATATTGTAGTGTAGATATTCATAATTGCGATCCGGATATCATCCGTGATGCAGAGATGATACGGCAGTATGCGATTCAGTTGTGCGATCTCATTGAAATGAAGCGGTTTGGAGAAACTCAGGTTGTCAATTTTGGTGAGGATGAGCGTGTTGCAGGGTTTTCAATGGTGCAGCTCATTGAAACTTCAATGATATCAGGTCACTTTGCCAATCTCACAAATACTGCGTATATTGATATATTCAGCTGTAAATATTATGACCCGGAGATAGCTGCCCAATTCTCACTGAGCTATTTCAAGGGTAGCGACTATACTCTTAATGTCGCATTAAGAAAGTAATCACTGATTAAGGGGAGGGTAAGAAATACCTGTCCCCTTAATGTTTTTAAACCTACCATTTATTTATCTACGTAAAAAGTTTAATTCTATCACGATTACACATTCAGGGGGTACGACATGCCATTTGAATCAAGCGTATGGATTGAAGAATTGTATGAAGTGGATAATGGAAGGAACATGAAACTTAAGGTTACTGATAAACTTGTAACCTATGATTCAAAGTTTCAGAGAATTGAGATATATGATACAAAAGCATTTGGAAGAATGCTTGTGCTTGATGGCGTATTTATGACTACTGAAGTTGATGAAATGGGTTATCATGAGATGCTGGTTCATGTTCCCATGTGTGTCCATCCAAATCCCAGGCGGGTTCTTGTTATTGGTGGTGGTGATGGAGGTACACTGAGAGAAGTGTTGAGACACAATGAGGTTGAAAAAGCAGATATTTGTGAGATAGATGGTGATGTAATACGTCTTTGCCGTGAATACATGCCTGCCTTATCATGTTCATTTGATGATCCCCGTGTGACAATATATACTGAAGATGGTGCAAAGTTTATTGCTGAGCGGAAAAAAGCATATGATATTATCCTGGTGGATTCATCCGATCCCATTGGGCCTGCTGCAGTATTATTTTCAGAAGAGTTTTACAAAAATTTAAGTGAGTGCCTGGATGATGACGGTATAGCATCAACTCAGTCAGAATCAATATT
>DYLU01000037.1 GCA_020721905.1 Leptospira biflexa
ACCCTGTCATTGTACTGCTCAGAAGTAGTGAACGTACCAAAGTTGATGTAAGCACTTTTTTTGCCCTCTGCTGACGGTTCTTCAGTAGAAAACGTAACATTGACAGGTTCAAACCCTGCAGGCAAGCGGTCTTCAAGTACAGTAATCCCGCGATCTTTAGGAGTGTATACTGTTATTTCAACAATATACTCTGAGCCTTTCTTAAAAGTTTTTACAGTTTCCTTTGTTTTCACATCCATAAATCTTTTGGTTATATCAAACCCCATATTCTTTGACGTCATTGCTTTATATACAGGAATATATTTATAGTGCATTGAATAGTAACAGGGACCCTGTCCGTTTTTTATAAAAGTTATTTTCTTTACACCCATATCATTTGGTGTCAGCATATATTGTTTAAAAAAATGTACATTGCTGTTATTAACAATTTCATTGAGCAATTCTTTTGTATCAACAAGCACCATAAGCGAATAATCGGGATTGTCCTTTTCATGGCGCAAAAGATAGCTATTGAGAGCCCACCATACAATTGCATTCTGATGAGTATTGAGCCATGCATACCCTTTTCGCTGTTTCAGCAGATACTGTACAACCTTGTAATCATTATCAAACTGTATATTGGTTTCCAGAAGAGCTTGCAAAATGAGAGCAGTTGACAGCACTGTATCATAATAAAAAAATCCCCATTGCGATGAATCAGTAAAATAAACATATCCTGACTCGGTCCGCATGCGGGAAAAAAATTTTTCAGCAATTTCTTTTAAGAGTGTTTTTTTCAATGGTGAATTGGGATACAGCGCAACAGCTTTCAGTAGATACGCATATGCGGCAATGCAATCATCATATTTTTTGGTTATTGTACTGTATACAAGCTTTAATTCATTTTCACTGCTAAAGCCATGTAATGCTGCAACATAATGAGCAAATGCAAGTGTAGTATAGGTATACCAGGAAGAGTGCCAGCTTTCCTCGTGTCTGAATATGGTTCCTTTTTTTACAAACTGCTTTACGGCTTTAATGGTGTCATTATAGACAGTGCTGTCAATATCATAGCCTCTTCTTTTTGCCATGGTCATAACGAATGCGGCATACACTGTGAGATAGCTACTGGGAAACGATCCATCTTTCCAGTATGAAAATCCTCCATTGTTGTAGTAGGAGGGGAATTCATTCAAAACATCTGCTACTATCTTTCTGAGATCATCCTTTGACTTTGTTTTTAAAAGCCCTTTTTGAATAATGATATCCTCACCTAAAATAAGTGGCAAAATTTTTGAAGATTTTTGTTCAAAACATCCATAGGGATACTCAACTAAATAATCAAGGCAACCTTTCAGATTCACAAATGCCGATGAAGAAGTAAAAATATTAATAGATGAAACCCGGGGAATAATATTTTGAGTGATAGTGATCTCCTTTGTTTCTTTAGCCTGAGGCGTTGTAATCCTCCCATAGTATGCCACTGTTTCAAATATGTTTGGAGCTTTGATAGGGATGGTGTCCGTAATGCCATCAGTATATTTTCCTGCTTGTGTTTTAAGTGTAAAACCTGTTACACCTTCTTGCCCGGTTACTGTAACCGGGAAGGTTACCTCCTGAGATTGCCCATTGTTAAGGATAATATGTTTTACACCAACCGCAGAACCATCTTTTAGCTTCAGGCCTTTTTTCAGTTCCAGGCCTATTTTAATTTTTTCCTGTTTGCCGGTATAATTAAATACCAGGGCACCAGCATTAAACGTATCACCAACCCGGACAAAACGCGGAAAGGTTGGCAGCAACATTAACGGTTTTTTAACTTCAAATGTTGCTTCGCCATAACCAAATTTTGAATCTTTGGTATGAACAACAACCATTGATTTAAAGCTGGTGAGATTGTCAGGCAGCTTACATTGCACCATTGCTTTCCCTTGTTTTACCACAACTGTTGCCTGGTAATATGCACTAAACCGTATATCAGCCCGCGGGACAATCATGCCCATTGAAGCAATGCCACCATCACCGCCTATAAGCTCGCCCTTTTCTTTAAGATATCGCTGCCCCAGAATTATCTGATGCACATCAAAGGTAGTAACCGCAAGATGCCGGGGAGCATAAAAGTATTCATACGGATCCGGTAAAGTATAATTGACAAGATTTAACACACCCCTGTCAGCAATGGAAATTGTTGCCTCTCCATCTACCGGCTGTCCCTTATAATCTTTTACCAGTAATTCAACCGTTGTATAACTACCTGGCTCATATTGCTTTTTATCTGATGTAACCCGTACATATAATTTCTTTTCTTTTGGTGTAACTTTAATATTCGCGTATCCAATTAAACATCGTGGTCTTGCTTTATCCCGGCCATCTTTTACTGCATTAAAACCAGTTCTTCCGGAATACAGCATAACACTCACATAAATATTTGGAATATACTCACCTGTAATTTTAACCGGGATCATTACTACACTTGATGCTGCCGGAACTTCAAAGCAGTCATAAAATTTTTCTCTTTCAATACTAACAAATGCCTGCGCCTTCTCAAAGGGATTCTTAACCAGAAGCATTGCAGTTTCACCAACATTGTAGCTTTTTTTATCAGTTTCAACATCAACGGTTTCATCATCGTTCACACGCCAGCCAGCTTCACCTTTGCCAAGTACATAAAAATCACACACTGCATATTTTCTTTTCCCATGGCCATCATACGCTTCAGCTGTATAGTAGCCAGGTTTATTAATAGTTGCTGTTATATCTTTTTTCCCAACAGTGTGATCCTGTGCAATAACCTCGGTTTCTATTTTTTTGTATTCCCACTGTAATCTTCCATTTACTCCCGCTATCTGGAACGATTTCCATTCATGTTTTTTTATAACTAATTTTATTGCAGTACCATCAACAACAGTATCATAATTATTGCAGGCAACAAGCTGTATTGTAACAGGCTCTTTAGTATAATTAAAGTAGCGGGAAGTCTTTATGCCAACATGAACCGGTTCGGCAACAGTCAGTCCGCTCTTTGCAGCAAATACCGGCGAATCATCCGAAAGATATGTCCGCCCGGTAATTAATATCTCTGCATTGGGCACATTGGCAACAGCTTTTAGCGGAACATACACCTTTGCAATGCCCTTTTCATTAACTTTTACTTTGCCATGAGCAATGACGGTTGAAGGCGGGCTATACTCATCATATTCATCATAACAATAAAGCTGTGTTGAGAATGAATAATCGGTAAAAACACTGCTGTGATAGGCTACCGGATGCAATGCCACAGTATATTCCACATCATTGTTAACCGGAGCACCAAATAAAAACCACCCAAACAGATCAACCGAAAGAATATCGCCCCATAAAAACTTAAGCTTTGATGGGATAATCTTCATCTCAGCCTTTGCCGGTTTAAACTCCTCAACCTGGAAATTAATACTTTGATGAAGATCATAATCTTTATTACCGGAACTGACAGTTATGCGATAGTATCCGGTAGGATAGTCTTTTTTAAGTGCTATATCCCACTCTATACCGCCGGTTGCTGACACAGGCCTTGCTGAGGAAACAATCTCCTCATCACGCGAATTATACACGGTGAGTATAACATTTTTCATTACGGATAGAGGCGGATTAATACTCCACCGGTCATTATTCCTGTACCTGAATATTCCTTTTACATGAACAGTTTCTCCAGGCCTGTATAAATACCTGTCAGTAAAAAGATTCACCTGGGGCTTTAGTACATAATAATCACTGCCATAATATTTTTCCGGAAGATTAATACTGTCATGTTCATCTTCATAGCTATAGCCGTTATCACGTTGCATGGAATAATAAAAAATACTTTTACCATGTTTTATCGTAAACAGCGAACAACCATTATTCTTAACAATTAAAACGCCTTTTGTATCAGTTTGCCCCAGCGGCACGTCAGTCCCGGTACAGAACAGTGAAGCACCAGTCAATGCCCTGTTATGTAATAAATCTCTGACATGCACCAGAATATCATTTTTTGTCTTTTTAACGGTCACACCAATATCTGAAATCTGCATCATGCCACGATAGATATCATGATTATTTTCATACGGATGTTCCATAACTGGCCTTAGCTCATAGACAAAAATCCCGTTATCAGCCGTATGCAATTTAGAAAAATCAAACTTAACAGTTTTATACACATCCCATGTCCAGTTTAATGTATAGGCTTTTGTTTTTGCATGTTTATTAAAATATTCTTTTGGGCTTTCAAAGTACGCTTTAATATCTTTTTCATGTACAAGCGACAGATACGTGCATTGGAATGATGAAACATTAACCATCCGTAAAGGAATAATCTTTTCAAGATAATTCTCTAAAAGCATATATCCTGCAGGGCATGAAAAATACGAAAATGCATGCTCAAATTCAATTTCAGTTTCAACAGGTTCCTGTAATGTTTGTCCATAGATATCCTGCAATGTTTGTGCGATAGTTACTGTGTATTTTTTTTCGCCAGTAAAATTTCCACTCACCGCAATTGTACTGCCATAAAGACTAACCTGTAATCCCCCCGGATCTGGTGATACAGTCACAAATTCGCCAATACTTCTTCCCTGAGGGAGAGCGATTTCATTGTTGAAAGTAAATTCAACAGGATAATCGGGATAATATGATGAATCATTGTAGTAACGGCTGTATGATGATTGTACATCAGTCAGCTCAAACGGGAAAAAGGTTGTGTATTTAAATGCATAGGAAGAATCCATGCCAATGACACCATTTTCAGGCACCATGGTTTTATCAATAGTTAATGAATATTTTTGTGCTTTCCTTTCATCTGTGGGCTTTACCACTACTGTTTTATGGCTGGTATCATTGCTGTCATATTCCAGCGTATACTGGGCATGAGGACGTATTGACATTTTTTGACTAAGAACATCAAGTGAAACAGGAAAATTAAACTGCAGCACAATCGGGCTGTTTATCATTTTGCTTTCTTTAGAGCAATGAGTAACCACGAGGACAGGAGTTCTGAAAAAGTATATTTTTCCAAAATCAATTTTTTTATTGTTTGCTGTAACATATAAGCTTTCAGTAGAAACATTCTGAACGCTAATGGTAAACTGGTATTCATGTGCCGGTTTAGGATTGTATATTTCAATAATGCAATTACGGGAATCCAAAGGCTTAATTACATAGTCAAGCTCAGGATTAAATGACAACTTAAGCTTTTGTGCTAAATCACTTTTCATTGCATCAATATCTGAAAGTATAAATATATCTCTGGAAAATTGTAATGCTATTTCTGTATATGGTGTGCTGCTATCGTAATCTATGGCAAGCTTAATCTCATTGGTATTTAAAACATATGCAGTAGTTATGCCAAAACAAACCCCCAAAATAATCATAACAGCTATAAAGCCTTTTTTTATAGCAGGCTTCATAGACACCTCCTTTTAAAAAAAGCATTTAATCATTATTTTATTTCAAAGCCATTCCTGCAGTATGCTCAATGAAGACATCCAGACCTTCTAAAAAAATAAAACCAGCTCTTTAGGGTTATATAATTTTCACCTGACCAGTAAATGAATAATACTCTATAAATCATTTACCATAATATTTCTATTTATGTAAAAAAGTAAAGTCATAATTCAGTCTTATCATATAGTACAAATATTGAATATCATCACTCAATACATATAATTGTCTTTTTATTATATTACAATTATATATATATGTTTATAAATTATTATCTATTTTAAAATTTATTAATTATAATTAATATTTTTATTGACATTATAATATTGTATTATTATAATATTTTTGATGAGATTATTTTTCTATATGGAGGAAACTTATGAATTACTGGAATGAATACAAAGCCAAATTAACAACACCTGATGAAGCGGTAAAAGTTGTTAATTGCGGGGACGTTGTGGATTATGGTTTTTTCAATGGTAAACCTGTTATCCTTGATCAGGCACTGGCACGAAGGGCTCCTGAACTAAAGGACGTTGTAATCTATACGGCAGTTACATTGCCGCCAGTGCCTGAAGTAATAAAATATCCTCAAAGCTTTACTTACATTGACTGGCAATGGAGCAAGCTGACACGCCTTCTTCATACACAGGTTGAAGCTGCATACTATTGCCCAATACTGTACCACAGGGCGCCATTCTATTATCGCTATCTGCTTAGCCAGGACGTCCATGAACATATTGATCCCGGTTACCGTTCATACTACTATAATCGGCCTGAAAAAAGTAAAAATGTTAAATGGATTGCCATCTTACAGGTTGGACCCATGGATAATCAGGGATTTTTTAACATCGGCCCGCAAAATTCAGAAACATCAGCCAAGGTAGATGCCGCTGATTATGTGCTGGTAGAGGTTAACAAAAACATGCCACAATGTTTAGGCGGTTCTGAAGAAGCCATTCATATATCACGTGTTGATTTTATTGTGGAAGCCCCTGATAACCAGATGCTTTTTGCCGCACCCGATGTACCGCCAACCGAAACTGACAAAAAAATTGCCGAGCATGTCATGAAATTTCTGTATGACGGCTGCTGCATACAGTTAGGCATTGGCGGTATGCCCAACATGGTAGGAAAACTTATAGCACAATCTGATCTTAAAAACCTGGGTGGTCACACTGAAATGTTTGTGGATGCATACGTTGACATGATTGAATCAGGCAGGATGAATGGTGCAAAGAAAAATATTGATAAATTCAAATGCGTGTATACATTTGCAATAGGTTCCCAGCGCATGTACGATTTTATGCACAATAACCAGGCATTGGCTTCATACCCGGTTGATTATACCAATGACCCGCGCATCATAGCACAGAATGATGACATGGTAAGTATATGCAATGCAATACAGGTTGACCTGTTTTCCCAGGTAAATGCTGAAAGCCTGGGTTCCGGACAGGTTAGTGGTAACGGCGGTATGTGGGATTTTGTTCTTGGTTCGCAGTGGTCAAAACGAGGCAAAAGCTTTATATGTCTTTCATCAACATACACTGACTCCAGAGGCGAGCTCCAGTCGCGCATAGTTCCTCAGCTTCCGCTTGCTTCTACAGTTACTATTCCCCGCCAGATGGTTGACTACATAGTGACTGAATTTGGTGCAGTTAAACTTGTTGCCTGCCCAACCTGGATGCGTGCCGAAAAGCTTATAAGCATTGCACATCCAAAATTCCAGGATGACCTGGTAAAACAGGCCGAAAAGATGAAGATATGGACACGAACCAATAAACAGATTCCTGTATAATAAAAACGGGGAGGCATAGACCTCCCCATTATTATATTCCTGTTTTAATGATTTTTTTACTTTAACCCCAATTGAAAACTCTGACCCAATATGAAAGCTGTAGTAAATTTTTCTTTACCATCATACTTTAACGAATATTCCCTGATTGTTATTTTGATAAATGCGCTTATGAATTGTTTTTAAAAATAATTTTTTATCCGGTCTGCATGTGCTACATTTAAATTATTATTCTTCATTAATAAATAAGATCTGACAATGAAACATACTTTTGATAGAAGAATTTATAATTTTTCACTTCTCTGTAAAGATGTAGCATATATTATTCTGCATATTCCTTCAATTATTGGATTACTATCAGATAGCAAAATTAATAAAACCTTTATTGAAAAGATTATGCTCGTTGTTACAGCGGTAAACCGTTGCCCCTACTGTGCATGGTATCACGCAAAAAGTGCTCTGCAATCAGGATTAGCACAGGAAGACATTAATTCCATCCTTACACTGCAATTTTCCGCACAACCAGATGATTATGAAACAGTAGCACTGCTGTATGCACAGCACTTTGCTGAAACAAATAGAAAACCCGATGAATTAATGAATAAAAAGCTTTATGAATACTACGGCAAAAAAACAGCAAGGCACATTATCATAGCTATTCGGTTAATATATTTTGGCAATCTCAGCGGCAATACCTTTGATGCATTCCTTAACCGTTTAAAAGGCAATCCTGCAAATAAAAGTAATGTAATCTTTGAATTTCTGTTTTTTCTTTTGAGTGCTCCAATACTTCTTCCAACGCTTCCCCATACAGCACGATATAGAAAAGAATCATAGAATTGAATCAATCTTCAACAATCCAATAATTTCCGTCAAATTTTACAATCAATTCATATGGACGGCCTAATCGTATAAAAGCAAACTTTACCCTGGGTTTATGTTGCATCATAAATTTTTTTGCTTCCATTTCAGTCAACAGTTCAAATGCCCACCAAACAGCAGTTTCAGCAATGTATTCATTTATATATCCTTTCCATTTGTAAACACACTGCGTTACAGGATGTATGCCCGTTTCAGCAGGTAATACAGTCACGGTAACCCATTTACTATTACGCACATAACCATACATTATCTCCAATGCATCTAAGTTCGTCCATTGTTCTACCAGCTTCCCATCCTTAGAAAATCCAAAGAAAGGGTTGTCATCACCCCACCCATCTATCATCGTGTTTACATACTCATGCAAAAGTTGCGGCATATTATCATCCTTTTTTCTTTTGTGGTGGCTTAAGAACCGAAGCCCGCAGCAGATTCAGTCCTCTATTATGAATGCTATCAATCACTTCCTCAATTTTTTCAAACCTTTGCAGGTTTTCAAAAAGGTTCATCTGAACATCAGCGTTGCACAGTAAATTTGAAACCTTAACACCTAAAAGCCTTACTTTTCTTTTACCCCTTCCAAATGAAATGTATAACCGCAGGATCTCCTTTTGCAGTGTTGCCATATCGCTGGCATGCTGCTGTAATGTTTTACTGCGAGTGTATGTCGCAAATCCTTCCAATCGTATTTTTAATGTTACTGTTTTAAAAGAAAATTCCGCATCCCTGATCCTTCGTATCACCCGATCACACAGTCCAATCAGCGTAAAGACAATACCATCTTCATCATCAGTATCAACATCAAAGGTTGTTTCTTCACTCACCGACTTTGCCTGAGAGTATGGCAAAACAGGGCGACTATCAATACCCAGTGCAAACTGATGTAACACTAAACCCCATTTTCCAAGCAGGTTTTGCAAATAGTTTTCATCAACATTCTGAATATCACCAATGGTTTTGTATCCTAATGACTCCAAATATTCTTTTGTTTTTATACCAACTCCAAATAATTTTGAAATGCTCAATGGTGCCAGAAAATCTTTTTCCATTCCAGGCGGACACATGGTGATCCCATCAGGCTTTTGTAAATCCGATGCAATCTTAGCAACCAGTTTATTTGCTGCAATCCCAATACTGCAGGTAAGCCCGGTTTGTGTAAAAACATCACTTTTAATATTACGTGCAATGTTTTCCACGCCGCCAAATAGTTTCAGCGTCCCTGTACAATCCAGAAATGCTTCATCAATGCTTATCTGCTCAATACAGGGGGAATAGTGTTCAAAAATTTTCATAATGCCGTGCGATAGCTCAACATACCGGTCAAACCGCGGGGGCAAAAAAACAGCCCGTGGGCACAGTTTATATGCTTTAGATATAGGCATTCCTGAATGAATGCCAAACCTTCGTGCCTCATAGCTTGCAGCCGAAACCACACCGCGGCCCCTCCCGCCCTTAGGATCGGCTCCAACCACAACAGGCTTCCCTTGAAGCGAAGGATTATCCACCTGCTCAACCGAAGTAAAAAAGGCATCCATATCGACATGAAGGATGATACGTTCCTGCATAGGAATATGCTATACGTATATATAGTATTCCTGTCAAGAAGAAAATAAAAAATCATTCACTGTACTATAACGTTACTTTGCTGGCTTCTTTTTCACCGGCTTTGCAGGTTGTGTTTTTTTACTCCTTCAGCAACACCAAGATTTTTATCAACAATGGCTTTTGTTGCCGATAGCACCTCGGCACTTTCAACCCTGATAAGCTTAAGGAAGATCTCATAATTTGCATTTTTTGTATACAATGTGCCAGTAATGAGCATCCTTGCCCCCAACAACTTCCCTGCTTTTGCAGCACCAGTTTCATCCACAATGCCAGTCTGTCCCAGACCAATTTCATTTAATATCTGCTGCATATTTTTGCGTTCAACCTGCGTAAACACCCTGTTTTTGCCCAGTGCCATTGAAAGCTGTTCAGTAAAATATTCCGCATTGGTAGATAGTGCCGGATCGGTTGATTTTACAGGCAATACTGCAGTTGGCTCGCCTTTGTGAATATTTATTGCCGAATAGTCAATTAATTGAGCTATCGCCATATCAAAAAGCTTCTGAAGTGTTTGTTCATTTGTTTCATCTTCTACCTTTTTAGCATCAAAATACCCCTGATCTTCATCAAGAGGCTGGTCAGTCAGATATGATAGTTCTTCCTTTGCAAAGCGGATTATAATTGATTCTAATTTATCAGCCTGGTAATTTGCACCGGTATGATGGCTCACACTGCCTTCCTTGCCGCCTTCAGCTTCACCACGTTCACCATACGTTAAAAATATGTATCTGCCCTGAGTATACTGGGAAATCTGGCGAAGTATAAATTCGCCCATTAATGGCAGCCCGCCGGTGCCTAACGAATAAAATTTAATTGCTTCTTTTTTAGCATCATGTGCCGCATCCGCATAGGTATATTTTTGTCCATAATCCAAATGAGCTTCTGCATCAGTTATAATAAACGCAAGTCTGATGCCACCGGCATTCCATCGTATCTTTTTAACTGCATCTGCCAGTGCTGACTGCAAATCCTCAGGACCGTCGCCACCTCCATCTGCGCTTACCAGTGCAAGCTCCTTCTGGAATTTTTCAAGGTTATCCGTCAGCTGAACTACTTTAGTAACATATTCATCACCCTTATCCTTATAAAGCACCATGCCAAAACGAACATGAGGTTTGGTTGTCAGTGATGCAATATTCAGATTAATAATTTCAATTGTTTTTTTAAGACGGGCAATTTCCTCACCCATACTGCCTGTAGTGTCAAACACAAAGAGTATATCAAGCGGGACATTATTGTATTGTGGTCGCTGTGTTTTCAATGTAACCGTATGTTCACGCTTCCCCTGCCTGTCTATTGTAACGTGTGCCTTTGTGTTTAACGCTTCAAATGTAAGCAGGTAAGCAGTATACCTGGTATCATATTCTGATGGATAAAATATGTACGATCCATCAGCATACGTTTTACCTGTTTCAAGAAGTTTTTTACCGCTATAAACACTAACCTTAGCATTGGGAATTGATTTTCCAGTTATATCCCTGCAATATAAAATAATCCTTTCAGATATGTTGATGGGGTAATGCTTGACTTTATCTTTGTAATCATTAATAAAATTTACAAAATAATTAAACTGTTTATTATCATCAGCAAAGCCGGCTTTTAATCCGGATGCAGTCTTTGCACCATCTTTTTTAATTGGTGCAAGCCCCTTTGTTTTTGCTGGTACTTTTGCTGCAAATGATTCTTCGTCTTCTATCTTTAACCCTTTTGTAAATGTTTTATGACTGTCAGATTCTTTTGATCCAGTATCCCGTGGGACATCATCAGTGCTTACAGGCTCTGTCTGTTTTACTGCTTTACCGGCACATTGCAACGAAAACATTGCCACTGTAACTGATAAAATCATATAGAATGATGCCATACATATTTTTTTCATATTATTCCTCCGGAATATATGTGATATGAATCAAAATTACAGCAATCAAGGTAAACTATAGAAATTTAAAAATCCCAAAAGATAAACCGTATGTTTTTATGGCAAAAGGGCATTTATTTTTTTTACCAGAGACAATACAAATTTATGATAATTATCCACAGCATTTTTTGGCAACCTGAACCCAATTGCTCCTTCATGCCCTCCACCGTTTTCAATGCCCATTGTAGCAAGGAATTCACGTAAATCATAGTTTTTGTAATTCTGACTGCGGCGCATACGAAACTGCACTAAATCTGATTTTTCAGGAATATCATAGTATGTTACCAATCCAACCTTCCCAGTATCTTCAGCCAGCATATCTGCCAGTGTTCGTGTAGTTGAAATAATATCATCATCATCAAAATTTTCATAGAGATAGCGCATGTCATCTTCGGACAGCATTGCATATCCAACTGATTTATACACCTTGCTTTTTTTCTTTATATACTGGAAACAATGTTTTTCTTTTTCAGATTCCTGTTTCAACTGGTCAAAGATCTGATTCATATTGGTGATATTTGATTCTTTTATTGTGGATGTACTCAATATATCATTAAACAGTGTACTGAATATCCTGTACATCCGCTTTTCCCGTGATGATTTCAAATAACGTCCCATCTGTGAATCGCCAATAATGCCAGTTAAAATTGCAAGCACCAGATTTCTTGACAGTGGATCCAGAATAACATATTTTTTTAAGATTTCTTTCTTTGCCCTCAGTTTCAGCGCAATCTGCCCAATAAGCTCACTTGCACTTGATGCCTCGGTCACCAGCCTGTAACCAGGATCGCCAGCATAGTCACTATCGGCGCCAATATGATGGTCTATCTCTATTTTACGAATGGTGCTTTTTTTAAGCATCTGCATTACAGTTCTGCTGGCATCAATCATAGAAGGCTTGGCAGTATCACAAATAACGATCGTATCAACAGCAAATGACCGTGGTATTGCTGTGACAACATCAATGCGGTTATACACGGCAATATCAACAAGATACCTGAAGTTTTCCGGTATTTTTTTTGACGTAAATATTTTTACCTGCTTATCAAATTTTTTTGCAAGCAGTGAAAATGCTACCATAGAAGCAACACAATCTTCATCAGGATTTTTATGCCCTACTATAAGGAAACCGTTGCGGTTAACTAATTCCTGAATTATTGCTTCAATACAGTCATTTTTTTGTTTTGCTGTTTTAAATCCTTCTTTAGGCATGGGGATTTCCAGTTATCTTGGCAGTAAATGTAGAACACTATCTTTAAAATGTCAACAGTATATTTTTTTATTTTTGTGTTGCTTGACATAGTGTATTTTACTCGTTATTTTGAAAAGGGCAAGAAAGATTTTTTTACGGGGGTTTAAATGGATTTTAAGTGGAAGCGGTTTATTGTAGCTTTTTGCGCAATGATGCTGTTCTTTTTTGTTACCGTTTTTGCATGCTGATGCACATATACTGTTTTTATGTATTCTGTCATCGTGATGTTACCGATAATAACAAAAATGGAAATACTTATATGAAGAAAATAGTTTTATTTTGTCTGATAACCCTTTTATCAGTTACTATCGCACATACTATATCCTTTGCTGTAAATAAAGATGATGATACCCCTTTTAAAAAGGGTGTTAAATATTTCTATCAGCAAAAATTTGAGATAGCCGAACTCCTGTTTCAGGAAGAGCTGAAAAAAAATCCTGAAAATGCCCTGGCCTATTCATACCTGGGTGATATTTTTTTATATAAAAAACGCTATGACGGTGCATTGCAGCTTTATATCAAAGCAATGGAATTGAATCCAAAAAGTGCCGAAGATGCATTCAGAATAGGACAGGTATATTACTACAAAAAGCAGCCGGAAGAAGCACTTGCATATTTTAAAAAAGCATTCAGCCTTAATCCACAGCTTAAATTTGCTTACTACCATATTGGCCTGACGTATTTACTGCTGCTCAGGGAAAAAGAAAAAACCATTGAATCATGGGAAAAATTTCTGGCGATAGCTCCTGAAGACCCTCAATATGAAAAAATAAAAAGGGTCATTGAATTATTAAAAGACCCAAAATTTGTATTACCACCACCAGGAAGCGATGTATCCATTGAAGAAGCATTGCATTTAGGCGGAATCATACTTGATGATGTACAGCGTGAGGCTCAGGATAAAAAGGCCGGGCACGAATCAAAGAAAACGAAGAACAAGCTTGAAGAAATTTACCGTGACGACGAATTATAACACAATTTAAAATATCAGAGGTACTATATGGCATACTATTATGACCGTTACCGCAATCTGAAAATTGCAGGTGTTGTTGCATTAATACTTTTACTGCTGTCTGGCGGCTATTATTTTCTTTCACGCCCAAAGGATGCTCTAAAGGATATCGTTGATATACGCCTTAAGCAAATTGAATTGTATGAAAAGATTCTGGAAACAAATCCCAATGATGCAGATACGCTTATAAAATTAGGAAATCTTTATAAAGAAACAGGTAATCTGGATAAAGCAATTGACTACTATAAAAAAGCATTGGCACTGCAACCTGATAATTATAACGCATTGAACGAATTGGGTCATGCCTATGCCCTCAAAGGCGATTATGAAAATGCCATTAAAACACTGGAACTTGCCAAAAAGTACTTTCCTAAATACCCGCAAGCCTATAATAAATTGGGCAATGTATATGATACGCAGGAAAAGTTAGACAAAGCCCTTAAAGAATATAAAAGCGCTATTGCTGTTGCTCCTCAATATCAGGAAAGCTACTGGAACATAGCAAAACAGCAAATGAAAAAAGGTGACTACAAAGGTGCAGAAGAGATACTGAAAAAAGGCATCAAAGCCAACTCCTCCGATCCTGAAGGATACTACAACTTAGGTAATCTTTACATGCATAAAAAGCAGTACGCCAGAGCTGCACTGCAATACCAGAAGGCAATCTCCCTGTCACCTGAAACCGGTAAATATTACCGTGCACTGGGCAATGTATACCTTGCCCATAACAAAATACCTGAAGCTGTTGGTGCATATTCCACAGCGCTGTCAAAAGATCCCGGCGATGCGCTGTCTGCCGAGCGATTAGGCGACATCTATGCTTCACAGGGCAACTATAGCAAAGCAGCCAACTACTACAAGCAGGCTTTAAGCTATAACAGCAACGATAAAAATTTGAAAAACAAATATGCAAATGCCCTTGCAAAATTACAAAAACCTTCTATTATTGGTCAACCTGATACACAACAACCTTCAGTTGCAACAAAAGAAAGAATTGAACCTGCAACACAACAGGTCATTGGCAGTGATAAAGATTTATCACAGCCCACACCTCAAACAACACCTTCACATCCTGTTAATGAATCGGCGCTTAAATGGCGTGAGCTTGGCGATAAATACCGTGCCGAAAAAAAATACGACGAAGCGCTGAAAGCATACGCCAAGGCAACGCAATTTGACAAAACCGATGACCATTCGCATTACTGGATGGGGCGGATTTACTACCATAACCAGATGGATGATGAAGCCAAAAAGTCATTCCAGAATGCAATTATTGCCAACCCTAAAAATGCTGATTCCCACTACCATTTAGGGCTTATCTATTATTCTGAAGGGAAGTACGGCCCTGCAGTGAATGAGTTTACAAAAGCCGTAGAAGAAAAACCAGTATTTCCAAAAGCATACTATGCTCGAGGCCTTGCACAGTATAAAATGAAGAATCTGCAGTCAGCTATTAAAGACCTGAAGAAATCCATTGAACAGGATCCAAACTTAGACAGAGCCTATTTTAATTTAGGCGACATCTATCTTAAACAGAAGAATTATAAGGTGGCACTTGATTATTTTACTAAAGACAGGGAACTGAGGCCTAATAATCCTGATACACTGTTTAAAATTGCCGAAACCTATCATGAAATGAAATCGTATTCAAACGCTGAAACATTCTACAACAAAACACTTGAAGCTGACCCTGAATACTTCCAGGCACTTTTCAACTTAGGGCTTATTGCAGCCACAAAGCATAATTACACACAGGCTATCTCATTCTATACTAAAGCACTATCAATGAAGAATGATGATCCGCCAACACTGTATGAATTAGGCAAGGCATATGAGGGGCTGGGTGATGATAATAAGGCAATTGAATATTATTCATTGGCTATCACCAAAAACCCAAACTATACCAAAGCGTACATCAACTTAGGCAACCTGTATAAAAAGAACAAATTGCATGACAAGGCCATTGAACAATTCAAACAGGCTACAATAAATGAGCCCAAATCCTTTGAGGCCCATTATAACCTGGCCAATGCATACTTATCAGCCAACATGAATGATGAAGCTATTGAAGAATATAAAACTGCTATTGATCTTTCACCAATGAATGATCAGGCACATTTCTTTTTAGGTATTTCCTATAAGGAAAAGGGTGTTTTTGAACAGGCTGTGAAAGAGTTTGAACGATGCCTGCAGATAAACAGTTCACTATCCGATGCACACGAAGAGCTTGGCATGATCTATTACCGTAAGCTTAAAAACAATGAAAAAGCTATTTATCATTTTGAAAAGCTCTTATCAATGAATCCAAATCACCCAAAAGCCGACCAGATACGGGATATCATACATATGCTGAAGAAACAGTAATAAAAAATATATTTGACATATAACGATTTGTTATATTTTTGTATATTATATTGATAATACTACGTTAATGGTAATCCAATGCTTAAATGGATATTTCCCAATGTACAAACACCTTCCATGGATTTTTCTAAAACTGTTGCAATTATTGCTCTGTGGCTTTTTATCATCCTTGTATCGTGTACACATGATCAATCATACATTAAATCATTCAGCAACGATATTACCACTCAGGGTTTTCTTAACGACAACTGTTACCAGTGTATCATTACCGCAAAACCCGATCCCGGCATTGAAGGATTGGTTGCATCCAGAGAAAGTGCACATATTAATGTAATGAAATCACTTGAAAAGCAATGGTATGATGCACTCATTAATGCTATCGCACAATTACAGGGTAAATCTGTTACCGATAGTTCTTTTCAACAATGCCTGCTGCAGCAACTAAAACAGTATAGTGATAATAAAGTCATAGTAGTTACCTATTTTAACGAAGATTTCAGTGAAACTGCCGTTGTGCGGATATACGAAAAAAGGCTACAGCAAAAACTGGCAACATTACGGTGCAAATAACAGTGATAATTGGGGTGAATATGATTTCTTATGTACGATTATTATTGTATAGTCTGCTTTTGTATCTGCCTATGATATGCTATATATCTTCATGTGCCTCAAAAAAAACAGTTAGCAGCATCCCACCTGAAGAAAACCATGCCCTTCTTTTTGAGTATGAAAAAGAAGGATTTATTGACAACAACACCTTCAGGGTGATAGTGATAATCCCTGCTGAAGAACACTATGATGAGCTATCGCTACAACAAAAGGGACAGGAACGAGCATTTGTTTCTTTAAAACAGTATATACTTTCAAACAATAAACATTTTGATCCAAACATTCACAACGCACTTATGACCATCATAACAAAATATGGAATGTTGAAAAAACGTAATTCTACGCATACTACCCGTCATTGCTATTACTATGATATTACAAAAAGCGGATTGAAAGCAGAGATTGACGCACTGGGGAAATAATCAGGAATACAGGTAGTACGAAAGATTCTTTAAGATAAATATATTAAGATTGCGCTTGCCGTTATCATAAATACTGCTGAACATGACACCAACCCCATATTTATTATTTTCGCGCTTATCATGACGCACAACCATTGCCAATGCCTCAATATCAGTAAGTTCATTATCCACCGCCCTGAAATCAATAACCACCCTGATTATTGAAGAAAGTTCAAGCGGAGTATCCGATATAAAATAAAGTCCACCCTTGCTGATATTCACTATTGTGCCTATTAACTCCAGCGCTTCAGCTTCATCTTTTGAAGATTCAACAAGAAGCTCCACCACCCGGATAGGTATCTCAACATCCAGGCGAAAATGCTTGCGCATGTTATCGCCCACAGTGTGATATTTGGCAATCATGAATGCATCAAACTGGTGTAAAAACCACTCCTCCATGGCATCTTCCAAAGCTATGCGGGGGTTTTTTTGTTTTGCTGCTTCCCAATATTTGTATATTTCATCTTTAATATCCGCGGATAGCCTGTCATAGCTAATATATTTTCTCATTATGCCCTCTTCCATAATGAATACTCACTCTATATGTATACTACAGTATATTTGTATACATAGCAATCAAATTTTTTTAATGCGTATTTTTTTTGTTCGATAGTTCCAGCCACAGTTGCCGTATTTCATTATCTATTGGTATGGATTTACCGGTTGCAAGGTCCACTATAACATATACCACTTCAGCATCCAGAATTATTTGTTGGTTTTTTTTATTGTACATCTTTTGTTTGACTGTTATACTGCGGTTGCCAATCCTGTCTACCATTGTTTCGATGATCAGTACATCACCCAGAAACGACGGTGCACGGAAATTGACAGTAATATTGACCACTGCAAGGAAAACCCTGCGTTTGGCAAATTCATCATAATTAAGGCCAATGGTATCTAAATAGCTCCAGCGGGCATCCTCTAAAAAGTCCAGAAAACGCTGATTGCTCACACGGCCAAAAAGGTCAAGATGATAGCCTTTAATTTTTAATTCAACAGTAGACATGCTATACCTGCTTATGGAATCCACACCATGCGTTTATCTTTTCATACAGGAATTATTTTGGCAATCAGTTTTTTTTTGGACTATAAATAAATCATTCAATCAGGCCATATGACGTACGCCAGGTTACTCCATAGTAAATATAGTATCCATCTATATTTCTTGTTTTTCCATCTTTAAATTTTGCGCCAACGTAGCTATACATTCCTTCTATAAACAAACCAAAGTACGACGTTATCCCTAAATCAACGCCTGCACCAAACTGGTATCCCAATTTTGACACCGGCAAATTCTCCCTTATAGCATCTGAATGAGCTGAATCAAGTATTATTTCAGGATAAATTACATACAATTACATTAATCCATACACATATGGTTGTATCAAAATACCATAAAACATGTTGTAAGCATATCGTACTCCACCACAAATCTGTACTATGTTTAATTTTGTATTAAAGGATTCATATATTGTGATCTGGTAAAGCTTTGACAGTGTTTTAGTTCTGGGATCTCCTGGCTGTATTTCATCATGAACATTTTCAACTGCTCGTGCTCGTACCATGGCATCAAATCCATTTCCACTATCATTTCTAAAACGCCAGGGGAATATATCAATCAGCACAGTTTTAGCAGGGCTCTCTGTGTATGCATCGGCTATATCCTGATCCGCATAGCTGCCTATGGTAGAATATCCAAACCGCATGAACGGTGCACGCCATTTCAGGTTCTGCTCACGCGTATACTGCTTCTTTATCCCTAACTCCGCCGCCTTCTTCTGTACTTCTTCATCTATGAAATCCTGTGGTGGTACCTTTGATACAAACAATACATCTGCTTTTTTTATCCTGAATTCATCTGCCGACTGCAACTCTATTCTGCATGTATAACTTTCATTATCCTCCTCCACAATGTATACTGGCACAACATCCCGGTTGGCTTTCATAATATACATCTTTGTCTTGTAACCGGTATTGACCAGCGTCCGTATTATTTCCTGCCGCTTTATGGTTACCTTCCTCCCATCGGAAAGCTTTACCTCCATTGCCTTATCAGTTTCTTTGACTATATCACCTTCTACTATACTCCCGTCCTTTAAAAAAACTGATTCAGCATATACCGTCCCCGTACTACATATACATATTGCCATAACAATTGCACTAACCCACAATATTACCTTTCCTGCTTTCATAGGGATTACCTCACAGTATAATATATAATATATGGGTTACAACAACGTAACACAACCTTTTGTTACTACCGTATAACACTTACCGCGCGCACATCCTTCTTTGGAACCTCCACAACACCTGCAGTTGTTAATATCGTATAATTATCCCCCCTGCTCAGTATTGCACCCTGTATCGTTTTCCCTGAATACAACTTCACAACATCTATCCGCTCATTTACCTCTTTTATCTCTTCTATGGTTCTTGTTTTTTGCCTGGTCAGTTGGTCAAGTCGCTCTTTTTTCATTTTCTCCTTAAGCTCGTCTTCACTTGCTGTTTCAATCTTCTCCACTTCCTTAACGCTCTGCTGTATGGTTTCTTGTACCTTATCCAGTGCTTCAGGTTTCACAATCTCTTCTTCCGGAATTGTTCCAATACCTGCAACTGCTTTGATCTTCATTGTATCTTTAACGGAAATCGCCGTGATAACAATGGGTTCTGCTTTCTTTGCTTCTTCTTCAACAGTAACTATCGCCGCTTTCCCTTCATCTACTACTGTTTCTTCAACCGCCTCTTTTTGTATTCCCTGTTCTTCCACTAACGGCTTAACACTTACGCTCCCCTTTTGTACCGCAACTTTCCCCAATGCGTCACCGGATTGTACCAAAAACTGCGTTCCACGCACACTTGCAACAACTGAACGCGTCTTTATGGTATACTCCTGCCCCTTTTGCAGTCGCTCAACCTTTGATATAATTTCACCTTTTTCCAGATACAGTGCTACAGACGTTTCCATCAGTGCGGCAACAGCAACCCGGCTATTGCTATTTATATGAGCTATAGCCTTATCTGCTATCTGTAACACCGCAAAGGACTTTTCACCCGTAGCAATGATATCTTTAGGATATACCGCTGTCCCTGGCTGTACTGGTTTATTGACATCATTTTGTATTATCGTTACATCGCCCTGTGCAAAAATAAGATGTGCTAAACCATGTTGTTTTTGTTTGCATCCTGTAAAAAAAGCAAGCAGCAGTATAGCAGATAGTAGCATGCAAAAAAGCGTTGTATGTTTCATAGTGGGAACCTCAAAATAATTTTTTTACAGTAAAAACAGATTTTAAAGTGATTTTTTATACATTCATATTTATGAATATTTCAACAATTTTTTAAATTTTCTTCAGTCCGGCAAGACCATGCATTAGCATCAATATCTGTATACAATAAATTTCTTGATTTTTAAACCTCAAATGCTACACTACAGGTAAAAAACCGATGACACGAGGTGAACCGTATGTCCGATGATTCAAATCATGTTGTTGAGAGTAAACATCTTATACTGCCGTCAGAAATTTTGCCCGAAATTATCCCTATTATACCCATATCCCACAGGCCTATATTCCCTGGCATGATGGTCCCACTGGTACTTACCGGCGACACTATGCTTGCCACTGCCAGAGCCATTGCTGAATCTGATCATAAAATTGGCGGCGTGGTGCTCATACAGAATCAACGTGAAGGCATGGTTACATCTGAGGATCTTTACAGAGTTGGAGTTACCATCAAGGTATTGAAGATAGCACCTATTGATGAAAACACCATACAGGTAATGGTTAACGCATTAAAGCGCTTTACCCTGCTGGAGGTTGTAACTGAGCAACCTTTAATCCGCTGGAAGGTTGACCACTACTATGAACCTGAGCTTGAACCAACTGATGAGATGAAAGCCTACTCAGCTGCAATTTTATCATCAGTAAAAGAATTAATAAAATCAAACTCCCTTTTTCAGGAAGAACTTAAACTTTTCTTAAACCGCTTCAGCCTTGAGGATCCCGGCAAACTGTCTGATTTTGTTGCTTCACTTACTTCTGCTGAGCCTGCTGAAGTGCAGGATGTCCTGGAAACATTTGAGGTTAAAGCACGCGTTGAAAAGGTACTCCTGCTTTTAAAAAAGGAACTTGAATTATCAAAATTACAAAAAAAGATTTCGCAGCAAATAGAAGAACGTATTGCCAAAAACCAAAAGGAATTCTTTTTGCGGGAACAGCTTAAAGAAATTAAAAAAGAGCTTGGGCTTGAAAAAGATGAAAAAACTTCTGAAATTGAAAAGTTTGAGGAACGTGTAAAAAAACTTAAATTAAGCGAAGAAGCCCTGAAACGTTTTAACGAAGAATTAGAAAAATTAAAAGTTCTTGAACCGCATTCAGCAGAATATGGTGTTAGCCGCAATTACTTAGACTGGCTTACATCATTACCATGGGGTATATATTCTGAAGATAATTATGATATTATCAAAGCAAAAAAAATTCTGGACCGTGATCACTATGGCCTTCAGGATATTAAAGATAGAATTTTAGAATTCATTAGTGCCGGCAAAAAGAAGGGAAGTATCACCGGTTCAATAATTTGTTTTGTGGGGCCTCCCGGTGTTGGTAAAACATCAATAGGGAAATCAGTAGCTGCTGCATTAAACCGAAAATTTTACAGGTTTTCTCTTGGCGGCATGCGCGATGAAGCTGAAATTAAAGGCCACCGGCGCACATACATTGGTGCCA
Source organism: Leptospira biflexa (assembly GCA_020721905.1). Taxonomy (GTDB): domain Bacteria; phylum Spirochaetota; class UBA4802; order UBA4802; family UB4802; genus UBA4802. The sequence continues at coordinate 22,053 of DYLU01000037.1, forward strand.
TGCCGGGTAAAATCATTCAGAGTCTTAAGGTAGTGGAAACATCAAACCCTGTTATCATGCTTGATGAAATTGATAAAATAGGTGCAAGCTTTCAGGGCGATCCGGCATCAGCTTTACTTGAGGTTTTGGACCCCGAGCAAAATTCACAATTTCTGGATCATTACCTTGATGTTCGCTATGATTTATCCAATATCCTTTTTATTGCAACCGCCAATCAATTAGACACTATCCCCCTGCCTTTGATGGACCGTATGGAAATCATGCATCTGTCCGGCTATATACTGGAAGAAAAATTACAGATAGCAAAGCGATACCTCATACCAAAGCAACTGAAAGAGCATGGACTGAATAAAAACGAAGTTACGATAGATACAGCAGCCCTGAAAAATATCGTAGACGGATATGCGCGTGAAGCTGGTGTTCGCAGTCTGGAAAATAACATAAAAAAGATTATGCGGAAAGCCACCCGGCAGATTATTGAAGGCACAACATCAACAGTTACTATCACAACTCAAAATTTAGAAGAGTTTCTGGGCAAACCCCGCTTTACCGATGAATCACTCTATCAAAAACCAATTCCGGGAGTTGTTATGGGACTTGCCTGGACAAGCCTTGGTGGTGCAACACTATATATTGAAGCAACCGCCATCCCATCAAAAACAAAGGGATTTGCTCAAACAGGACAGCTTGGCAATGTTATGAAAGAATCAACGGAAATTGCCTATTCATATATTCGCTCACGTGTAAAGCAATTTGGCATTGACCCGGAATTCTTTGAAAACCATTTTATTCATTTGCATGTGCCTGCCGGTGCCACACCAAAGGATGGCCCATCAGCCGGGATTACCATGGCAACGGCGCTGTACTCACTTGCCAAAAACAAGCCCATTAAAAAAAGTGTGGCAATGACCGGCGAGCTTACCATTACCGGGCGGGTACTTCCCATTGGCGGAGTAAAAGAAAAGACCCTTGCAGCTAAACGCGCAAAGGTTAAAACCATTATATATCCCGCTGAGAATAAAAAAGATTTTGATGAATTACCCGGGCACATTAAGAAAGGCATTGATGCCCGCTTTGTAAGCTATTTTGAGGAAGTGCTTGATATAGTTTATTAATATTTTCAACGTAAAAAATACCTGCTCTTTATTACTTTTATACGAGCTTTTGCCGTGTGATATTTACTGTTTCAATAATTGATGAAGCAATTGAATAAGATTCTTTTGCCTCATCTTCATTGATGCTATCAAAATCGCCATAATCAACGTCAGTCCTTCGTGGTACGAGAGTCTTAAAATTCTTAACTGTATCTACCGGCAGTACTCCTGTTTTTATAAATCGTAAGCTAAGCATGGTCACAACTTCATCATGTGTTTCAGGATTTGCACCATCAAGAAATAGTAATGAACGTAATGCATTTAAAGAAGCATAGTAAATTCTATTAACTGAGGTTCTGTACCGCTTATTGTCTAAATTAATTTTGGCATCATCAAGAAATTCCAGTGCTTTTTGCATTTGGATTTCACTTAATAGCTTTTTTCATCTGCGTTTAATGTCATAATTTAATACTTTTTAAATCAACCCATTAGCAATACAATACGTGTATACTATAGTAGTGTCAATTAATTTTACTAATACAAAATAATGAATACCATACAATCAAGAACGGCACCGCCGATAATATGTCGGAAAAACAATTATATAAATCATGAGTTGGCCTGTTGTATGTGAGTAAAACCGGTAGTTTTTTAGAGCTGTTCATCTACCAAGCAATATATGTGATCCTTGATAGATCTTATAAAAAATAAAAAAGAAGTTAACCAGCATGATGATGTTGTTTATTTAGAATATCTTACATGATATAAAAAATTTCTTAGAAATTTTTTAATTTATTAGTATTTTAATAATATATTAAATAACAAACATGGTACAGGTATGAAGATAACTATTACAGATACAGCAAAGTTAAAAATCATTGAAGCAACAAAGGATACTGATTTTAAGACACCGGCACTTCGTCTGGTTTTTGCCGGCATTGGATGAGGTGGTCCCCGATTGGGGCTGGCTCTGGATGAGTCAGAAAATACTAAAGATACTGTTATAATTGCAAATGAAATACCGGTAATGTATGACAGCGATATTGCACGGTTTATGGATGCCGGAACAAATATTACTATAGATTTTGTGGACACACCGTATGGTGCTGGTTTTATGGTTGATACAGGTGCATCCTGTGGATAAATGGTTAACGGTACAACTATGAAAGAAGCTATCTGGTTTTTAATCATTATGGGGCTGTGGTTTGCATTGAATATTTATGTGTTACCAAAGCTTGGCATACGTACCTGATTATCGCAATCATGCCCTGTGGAACAGAGCATAGATAAGCATAAAACAGATGATGGAAATATTGAAAAATAAAAAAGTGTTGACATTTTTTATGTTTAGTTTTTATGTCAACAAACAATATAATCTTAAAAGGCAGTAAACGTAAAACAACAATGATTATTACATTATTAACCTTTACAATGAATAATAGCTGGTGGTGGTGGACAAACTTGATGTCCACCTGAAGGGCTATTATTGTATAAATGAAAATGGCAAAGCCGTGGGTGGACATCAAACCCACGGCTTTTTTTTGCGCATGCTAAGGGCCGCGGGTTTAATCAAAATCCACGGCTTTTTTATTTTTAAACCAGGGAGTAAGACGATGTATCCAACTTTACAACAATGCAAAAATTTAAGCAGTACATATAACCGTATCCCTATCTATAAACAGCTTAATATTTCCCATCCGGGTTTACTGCTTATACTGAAATCATTTATCAATAACGGTGATTGTATCTTCTTTGAAAGCGCCCGGCAAAACAAAAAGCAAAGCAGATTTTCATTTTTAGGTTTTAATCCGGTACAAACGCTATACTTTACACCACCGTATATTAGTATAAGCAATAGCTCTAAAACAACAACAATCCCCTGTTCTGATCCATTTGATTTTATTGACAAATACATTGCCCGTTATTGCTCACCTTCTTTTAACCGCTTTGGTTCATACAACGGCGGGTTATCAGGTTATTTTTCGTATGACCTGGTTAACTACACCGGGCATTTGCGAAAGCTCATACATGAAGACACGCTGCATCCATTAATGGCACTGCACCACATTGATGACTTCATCTGCTACGATAATAAGTATAATACATACTATATTGCTACATGTATATACACTGATGAAGGCAGCATTGAATCAGCCTATAAAGAGGCACTACAACGCCTTGATACCTTTGAAGACAACATTATAACGGCACTGTCCTCAACTTCATTGCCGTACCTGCCAGCATACTCTGAATCAATAAATCTGATATTTACGAGCTCGCCGGATACATTCATGAATTCAGTATCACAGGCCAAAACCTTAATTGAAGATGGTGAGGCGTTACAGATCGTTTTAAGTATGCGTGCATCCATCAATGAACCTGTTGACCCCTATCGTTTTTATCTCAAACTGAGGCAGGTCAACCCATCACCGTATATGTTTTACATGAAACACGGCAATCTTACTGTTGCCGGAAGCTCACCCGAGATTCACGTTAAAGTACAGGACAGTATTGCTACATTGAGGCCAATTGCAGGAACTATCGCCCAGAAAAAAAATAAAGCACATAATGCTACCCAAAAGCGTTTGCTTTTACAGAATGAAAAGGAACGTGCAGAACACCTGATGCTTGTTGATTTGGCACGCAACGATTTAAGCATCATTGCAAAGCCGGGAAGCGTACAGGTGGGACAGTTCATGCAACCGGAAGATTATTCGCACGTTATTCATTTAGTTTCAAACGTTACCGCCGTACTCAAAAATGGCACACGCTTAAGCGATGTGCTGCGCCACACGTTTCCTGCCGGTACGGTAACAGGTGCCCCCAAGGTGCGCGCTATTGAAATTATTGATCAGCTTGAACCGCATCCACGTGGCATATACGCTGGATGTGTGGGCTACATTGGTTTTAACAATACCATGGACACATGCATCACAATTCGCACTGCCGTCTTTTCACCACAATCATCGTATATGCAGGCTGGAGCAGGCATTGTGTACGACAGTATTCCGGAAAATGAATTCAATGAAATAGTGAATAAACTGAAAGCGCTTTCGGTAAGCCTGCCGTTTGCAAAAACAAAACCCATGTTGAAGGAGATTGTGTAATGTTTTGTATAATTGATAACTACGACTCGTTCACCTATAACCTGGTTGAGTACATGCGCATACTGGGAGAAGATGCAGATATTTACCGCAACGATACGGATTTTTATTCAATTAATTTCCACAACTATACTGGTATCATTCTGTCACCAGGACCTTCATCCCCGCAGAACTCAGGTATTACACTAACTGTTATCCAGAACATTGATGATATACCCATCTTAGGCGTGTGCCTTGGGATGCAGGCAATTGGATACGTATATGGCGGGGCGATAGTTCATGCAAAAAAAATCATGCACGGTAAAACTGATATTATTGAACATTACGGCGGAAAACTTTTTCACAGTATTCCACAGCAATTTACTGCGGTACGTTACCATTCACTGGTAGTAAGCCAAACAAACTTTCCCGATTGTCTTAGCGTTGAAGCCCGTTCAAGCGATGATGAGATCATGGCTTTAAAACATAACACAAGATTTGTGTGGGGTGTACAGTTTCACCCCGAATCGTACGCGTCAGAGTACGGATTACAGATTTTAAAAAATTTTACAGGAGGATGTTATGAATACAGAACAGCTAATAGCACAAACAATTGAAGGTAACACCTTGTCCATGGAACAATCAGAAGTACTCTTTGATTCAATCTTTGATGGACAGCTTTCGCAAATTGAACTTGCCGCAGTACTTGCTGCAATGAAAGTACGCAAGGAAAAGCCTGAAGAGATCAGTGGTGCCATTAAATCAATGCGAAAATTTGCAGTAAGCCTCCCCATTACCGAGAGCGTTTTTGATACCTGTGGCACCGGCGGCGATCATTCACATTCATTTAACATATCAAGCGCTGTGGCCATTATTCTTAATGCCATGGGCTACTCAATTGCAAAACATGGCAACCGATCTGTTACAAGCAAAAGCGGCTCAGCTGATTTTTATGAAGCTCTGAATATACCGGTAAACCTTTCAGGTCAGGACGCGGTGCGCTATTTTAATAAAAATAAATTTATATTTTTGTTTGCACCCAACTATCACCCGGCAATGAAACATGCAGCACCGGTGAGAAAACAATTAGGCGTTAGAACCATATTCAATTACTTAGGGCCTCTTACCAATCCGCTTAAGCCAAAACGGCAGATGATTGGCGTATTTCACCCTTCGTTTTTAGAAGTGTATAAGGAAGCGGCATTACCGTTAGGGTATGAACGGTTGATATTGTATTCATCAAAAAATGGAATGGATGAGGTATCGCCTCTGTATCCCACGTTCGTAATTGATATTACTAATGACACATACACTACATTTACTATTGAACCTGACAAATTTATCACCAAAGACGAAGCGCTGAGCATACCCCATAATCTTGGCCCACAGGAAAATGCGTCTATTTTTAGCGAAACCATCCATTCACCAAATCCAACAGTACTTGGTAAGCTTTTGGCTCTTAATACCGCGCTGGCGCTGTATGCTCTTGATTATTCTGAATCAATAGAGAAAAATTATAATGCGGCGCTGGAAATAATTCATTCTGGCGTTGTTTTAAAAACTATGAAAAAGCTTCAGGAGGCATGATATCTCATGTTTTCACTTAACCTTGTGAAACAACAAAAGCTGAAAGAGCGCCCGTTACTGAAACAAACATTCAATAATATACAAGAAAGAAAGCGCCCTATATATCCTCTTTGCTGCAATAGCGCTATTACTATTATAGCAGAAATCAAAAAGGCATCACCTTCCAGCGGCACAATACGGCAGGTTGATGTTGTACGGCAGGCAACACTGTATCAGCAAGCCGGTGCAAAAGCTGTGAGCGTTTTAGCCGATAATGAATATTTTGGAGGAAGCTATGATGATGTTTATAGGGTAGCAAAAACAGTAAAGCTACCCGTCTTATGCAAAGAATTTATTTGTTCCACAGAACAGATTGATGTTGCATATAACGCCGGTGCTGATATAATACTTCTTATTAAAGCCATGCTCACTGTCGATGAATTACAAAAGCTTTATACATATACTATTGATAAAGGATTGTTGCCGCTTATTGAAGTACACACAACACCTGAACTTAAAAGCGTTCTTAGCTTGCAACCTGAGTATATCATGGTCAATATACGTAATCTTAACACGCTTGAGCTTGAATATGATACAGCCATTGATACACTACAAAAAATTCCAGATCATGTTCAAAAGATTTGTGCAAGCGGTGTTGACAATCCCGGAACTATACAATATATCAAAGAACAGACGGGAACAACCATATATTTAGTTGGAACAGCCCTTATGAAAGCGGCTGACCCACACAAACTTATTCAGGAGCTTTGCAATGTTTGTTAAATTTTGCGGATTTACCAGGCCAGAAGATGTTGAAGTTGCATGCAGGTCAGGAGTTAACGCCTGCGGGTTTATCTTTTATGCAGCTTCCAAACGTTTTTGCAATTATCTTCAGGCAAAGGAGTGCATTGCCATCTGTAAAAAATACGGCGTGATGAGTGTTGGGGTTTTTGTGGACAATAGTCCCAATACCATTGCATCAATTGCATCTACCCTGGTGCTTGACGCACTTCAGATTTATTCTGAGGATGCTTACATGGAACTATCGCCCCATTATATTATTTTTTTTGGGATACGTGTTGGTAACAATTTTTCCATTAATTCTATTCCGGCTATTGACCAAAAGGATTTTTATCTTTTTGATACGTTTGATACAACGCACTATGGAGGCACAGGAAAACAATTTGACTGGGCAAGCGTTGCATCATTTGCTCACCTTGACAAAACCATTATTTCCGGTGGAGTAAATATAAATAATGTACAGAAGTTATGCAATACATTAAGACCTTTTGGCATTGATGTGGCAAGCGGCATAGAAGATAGTCCCGGCATTAAAAATATTTCTAAAATGAAACAATTAATAAAAACAATTAAGGAGTGCAGTCATGACATTTCCCGATAACAATGGATACTTTGGTAACTACGGTGGAAGGTTTGTTCCTGAAACGCTCATTAATGCTCTTATTGAACTGGAGGAAGCGTACAGGTATTTTTTACAGGATGCATCCATGCAACATGAATTAAATGATTTATTACATCACTTTGCAGGAAGGCCAACACCGTTATATTTTGCCAGGGGGCTTTCTGAACAAACCGGGATAATGCTGTATCTTAAACGAGAAGACTTGCTTCACACTGGCGCTCATAAGCTCAATAATACCCTGGGTCAGGCTTTGCTTACACGCTTTATGGGCAAAAAGCGCATCATTGCTGAAACCGGCGCAGGTCAGCATGGTGTGGCCACTGCAACAGTTGCCGCCCTGCTTGGCCTGGAATGTACTATTTACATGGGTGAGGTTGATATAGAAAGGCAGATGCCCAATGTAAAAAGAATGAAGCTTCTGGGTGCTGAAGTTGTACCGGTAACATCGGGAAGCAGGACGTTGAAGGATGCTATAAATGAGGCCCTGCGTGATTGGGTACGCACAGTACGCACAACACATTACCTGCTTGGATCGGTCAGCGGTCCACATCCTTTCCCAATGATTGTGCGCGATTTCCAAAAAGTTATTGGCAATGAAGCATTACAGCAATTTTCAACAATTACAGGAAAGCTGCCAGATTTTTGTATTGCCTGCATTGGCGGCGGCAGCAATGCTGCTGGTTTTTTCCATGCATTCATTAATACTACCACACAGTGCATTGGTGTTGAAGCTGGCGGCAAGGGGCTGTATCCCGGAGGGCATTGTGCATCGCTTACCTCAGGAAAGCCTGGTATATTGCATGGGGCATTAAGTTATCTGTTACAAAATGATGATGGACAGGTTATGGATGTACATTCCATTTCAGCAGGGCTTGATTATCCGGCAGTTGGTCCGGAGCATAGCTTCTGGAAGGACGGCAATAAGGTTACATACACCACCTGTTCCGACAAACAGGCATTGAATGCGTGCATTACGCTTACCCGCACCGAAGGAATCATCCCGGCGCTTGAAAGCAGTCATGCATTGGGCTATGTACTTGAAAACAGGGATAGCTTTGTTGGTGCATCAGTTATTATTAATCTTTCCGGCCGTGGCGATAAAGATTTGGACACTATTCTAAAGGAAGTGAATATATGAAATACAATGGATTTTATCTGGTTGGCAATTATCCCGATCAGGAAACATTTGTACAGGCAGCTATAACAGGATTGGATTATTTTGATTTTATTGAGATAGGGATCCCGTTCAGTGACCCGGTAGCCGATGGACCGGTAATTGCTTCGGCATCGCACAAAGCACTTGAAGCTGGTGTAACAACGGATGCTGTTTTACAAAGCTGTAGTGTATTACATCAATATATTACACAGCATAACAAATCAAAAAAAATATATATCATGACGTATGCCAATAAAGTTTTTCATAATGGCATTGATACTGCTTTTCACAATTTTGCCTTACATGGTGTGCAAGGGGTTATACTGGCTGATGTTCCATATATAGAATCACAACGATTTGAAGAACGTGCAAAGGCACATAGTTTAGACTACATTCATTTTATTACGCCCGAATCAACACAAGAACAAATTAAAAATATTTGTTCACGGGCAACAGGTTTTCTGTATACTGTTTCGCTTCGTGGAACCACTGGCAGCGCTCTTTACATCAGTGACGAGATTAAACATATACTTACCACCGCTAAACGATTTTCAAAGATTCCTGTTGTTATGGGATTTGGCATTCAGAGCAAAGAAGAAATCACTCAGGCATTGCAGTATGCCGATGGATTCATTATGGGAACAGCGCTTGTTAAAAAAATATATGAAGGACTTGATAGCTATTCAAAGTTTTTAAGTGAACTTAAATTGATGTAGTAACAGTGATGTGGGCGTTCCCCTTCAAGCACGGCCTTATTGAGAGCATTTATTTACCATCCGTCAATTTGCTTGTTATGAGCAATTCGATAGTCTGTCAAAAATAATATCCTTATGAATCACTGTGTCATAATCAATGCAGTCATGTTTTTTTTGCAAGGCCGTGCTTTTGGGTCGGGCTGCTTTGGGCTTCGGTGCTTTGCACTGCACTACGTGCACCCGCCGCATCCCTAACGCGATTTACATTATTTATAATATTTGTCAGGTTGAGATTAATTTAGTGCTTTTTCTACTATATCCGGGGGTGGTCCCCAATATACGGTTATGTAAAATATATTACACTTGCTCCCCGTCCCAAATGTATATCCGCTATACCGAT
>DYLU01000110.1 GCA_020721905.1 Leptospira biflexa
CAATCCCCTATCAACGGGGAATTTTTGTTTCCATGTTGGAGTCAATAAAGAATTGAGTAGTTATCCAAATACGTCTCAATCCCCTATCAACGGGGAATTTTTGTTTCCTTGCAGAGTACCTCCTCTGATACTCCCTTCTGTATACCCGGTCTCAATCCCCTATCAACGGGGAATTTTTGTTTCTGCTGGTGTTATAACCCCTGGAATTTCCAGAATTTACAAGAGCTTTTTCGCCAACCCCTTTTGCAATTAACAAATTTTGTTGTATGCTGTTGTACATAATTTTAAAAACCCTGGAATTTCCAGAACTTTTGCTTCCGCCAACCCTGCTGTAAAATGGCCATTTTATGTCACATTTACAGGTTTGCGGAAAGATATATACAGTTTTCAAAGAACCTCATACTTTTTGTATTCACCTATTCCTTGTGCTTTTACACCGTATTGCTTCTTTTTTTGCCAGCATTTTGTACACAAAGGTATTATGATTAATGAATCCTCTTTATCAAGCACCGCTTTAGCTTCATTTCGCATCCTTGCTATGGTTGTTTCATCACAGTACGTTTCAAAGACCGACTTTTGCACACGCTCACCATACCGCTCCATTATTCTGGCAATACGGTGCAACCGTTTATCATTACGAATATCATATATTACAAGCCATGCATTCATTAATAACACTCATTTATTTTTGTCAAGAATTTTTTTCACAGTAACTATCGCCCATTTATAATTTTTATAAAATCATATAAGTATCTAATGACAACAACTCACCCGTGCCATCTATAATAACCTTTTTTCTGCAACCTGAACATATTGGATACACATACAACTTATCTTCAGTGGGCTCCATGATATTCATTAAAAGCTTTATTAATTTTTCAAGCATCTCATCATCAAGCTCTGCATTAAAAAATGAATACTGAACCCGTATGCCCATTTGCTCAAGACACTTTGCCACTTTTTTCAACCTTTTTGGATGACATATGTCATAACAAATTAAGTATCTCATTTTACCGTAAATGGCCTGTATTCGTTTTCTTCATCATTAATGATGCGCTTGCAGTGTTTTACCTGTTCGGCTATTATTTTCCGGTAGGCAAGCTGTTTTTGCAATGGCATATAATAATATTCTTCCTCAAGCTTTGCCTCAAACCTTTCTATTACTTTTTTTAATCCATCTTTTGTTAACAGCACCCCTTTACGTGTACTTACACGTTCATCTTCATCATCCATTGGTTCCAATGGATACTCATCGTCGGTATTTGAAAAATTAATGGTTCTGAAATCATCAGGCTGTAAAATGCCCAGATTAAATAATGCCACTGTCAGGGTGTCGCAAAGGGGCGATCTGAATTCTTCCATAATATCAAAGATGAGCGATTTTCTTCCATATTCAACAGTGTGCAGATACCCAACATAGGTATCCATACCTTCCGATAATACATAAGTCTCAACAAGATGATTTAACAGTGTATAGCTAAAACTTAATACAGCATTAACATTATCGCGGGGTGGATTCATTGACCTCCCTTCAAATTCAGCCCAGTGTGGTTGTATTGCACGTTTGAGCGCACCAAAATATAAACGCGAAGCTGCTCCTTCATACCCACGCACCTCATTTGTATTTGTTGCCAATGGAAGTTTTTCAATCATTGTTTTCATTGTTTCAACGGTATCGTGCAGTTCTTTTATTTCCTTGTGCTTTCGTTTAATACGGTTTGCAAAGCTTAACTGATTGCGGATTTTGCCATCTATGATATTTTTGCACCATTTCAGAATAAATTCCCGGTTATTTAACTTATCATACTGCTTTTTACGCAGTAAAACGTTTTTGCTGTCATCAAATACCAGCTTCCCATTAAAAATGCCGTTTTTGTTCAAAAAGATTACTTCAATTTTATTATGCATAAGCATTTTAAATGCATCGGGCGTTATTTCAATGTTACCTATTATAAATATTCTTTCAGTATTATGCGGAAAAAACCTGGATACAGTTCCATTGGGATACAAAAAGTTAAATACCCGGTTATTCCTAAAAAGCTTTCCATAATCAGATATTAAATAGATATCTGCCATACAAAGCTCCTCATTTTTAAAAAATTTGTGGCAGGCACGTTAATTACCTGCCACATAAGCATCCCCTACCCCGCCTTTTTATATTTTTGTTTTACCCTGCCCATACGTGCCGTAATTGGGAAGCCTGTAATTATGTGCCCGTTTTTTTCAACCAGTGCTACTCCGCCTTTTTCATATATCTTTATAAGCTCATGACGCAAGGCATTCACCTCATTAAGTAACTGCTGTGTTTGCTTTTTATCCAGTACTATCCTGTCAGCAACCTGATAGCCAAAAAGCTCTACCAGCATAACCATTGTCAGGGTAATGCCGCGGTTATGTGCCTGCTTTGCAAAGTGTTGTGTGTATGTCATTGCGTACCTCCCTTTGTGTTATTTTCTATACTATATGACACACAGCACATCATTTATATTGGCATTTTTTTATTATGATTACAAAATAAAATAGGGGCAATAGTTACTACCTAAACCTGACTTTGCCTTTCAATAGACTCAATGAATATATATTGTTTATTTTTTACTTCAATCTGTGAGGAATATCATCTTTTTTTTCTTTGCAAAGATGGGTTTATTTTGCGCGTAGTATAAACTGCTGTTTATACTTATACTATGTTAAAAGTTACAGCTTATAACAATGGGTGGGGATGAACAAGTCCCCACCCTCAATTGCTCATTTTTAATTAAGTTTTTCTAAAAGAAAGTAAAACCATCTGCAGTTAAAATTTTTATATTTCATCCACTTCAACAATTTTAGCAAGAATATCATCAGACGGTACCAGAATATATTTTACATTATTAAAACTTATTTCAGTTCCCGTCATTTCTTTATAAATCACCCTATCACCAACCGAAAGAGTCTTTGCTGCATCCGGAGCAATAGCCTCAATTACTCCTTCATTCCTCTTTTCCCTGGCAATATCCGGGATAATTATCCCTCCACCGGTTTTTACATCTTCGGGCTCTTCAAGCCTGATTAAAATATTAGCATTTACGGGTTGAATCTTTTTCATTGTAGCCTCCTTTCAGCTCCGTTTATACCAAGAAGCTTATCAATTTTTGGTTTATCAAAGCCTATTACGAATGTTCCGTTGATATCAATTTGTGGTGTTCCCATCTGGCCTGTCCTTTTTACAAGTTTATCGGCCTCAGATGGTTTTCTTGATACATTTACTTCTGTAAAAGGTACCTTTAATTCACGAAGATATGATTTTGCCCTTGTGCACCATGGACACCCATCTGAAGTATAAACCACAACTCTGAAAACTTTTTTGCCATCACCCTTTGATTTAGTTATCTCTTCAGCAACCAGATCCTCATAAAACTCTTTAGTTTGCAATCCCACTATAACATTAACTTTTTTGCCATCCTTAAGAACCAGAACCGAAGGTACAGCATTTATTTCGTAAACCGTATGAATATCTTTAACATTTGCAACATTTACCGTGTAGATGGCTATACCGTCAATTGTTTTTTCAAAATCTTTAAGCACCTCCAGTAACTCCATACTTTGTTGTGAGGTTTCTTTGTAAAAAGCTACCAGAGCTAAATCCTTTTTTGGGGCAAGGAAATTATCAAATTGTTCTTTGCTTTGTACCTGGAACATTTTCTTAACTCCTTATTAGTTATTGGCATTAATAATTTTAAAGGTAAAACTTGCAACCTGTATTACCCCTTTGGGATATGGATTGCTTTCTTCCAGTATCTCTATATCATTAAATCCTGCATGTGCAATTATTTCCGCATATTCATCTTTTGGGTCGGCACCTGCCCAGCACTCAGCAATTGCGTCAGGGTCATTTTTATATTCTAAAGGTACCTGCCCAATTGAATAGATATTGCTAATAATGCATCTTCCGCCTGGTTTTATAATACGGTATATTTCATTGAATACATTTTGTTTGTTGTTTACATGGTTTATGGTGCAGTTAGAAATGATAACATCACAGCTATTATCAGGAAGCGGCAGGGATTCAAGGTCAGATTGTATAAAAGCAACATTGGTATAGCCAAATTTGTCCAATAGCTCTCTTGATTTAGCTATCATGCCACTGGATATATCAATGCCGTAAACAAAACCATTACTGCCTGCTGTATCAGCCATACGCAGTACGTCAGTACCGCGTCCACTGCCTGAATCAACACATATTTCACCTAATTTGTGCTGGGCATGGTTAATAGCACCGCCACAGGATAAAAAACAGCTGGAACAGGCTAAATGGGTATATCTTACATTAACAGCCTCAATGGCATGTGATCTTAGGTCCATAATTGTACTTTTGATTTATATAAATACAAGTGTTTAAGTATTAAATAAAATACTAAATAATTAGTAAATCGTCAATGAAAATTGCAGGATTATAAAAAATTTTTTATTATATAGTTCTCAATGATGAATGATGATGTAACGTACCTGTCAAATTAACCCCATCGTTACAAACCAAAGAAGATAATGTATCCTTTACCATAGTAAAGTAAAAAACTAATGATTGGAGGAATGAGGATACATACCTATGAAAACAGGGATGCGGGATACTGAAAAAAAAGGATGTTTGGGCAACACCACACTATGCAGTAACAAAGCTCTATGCGACAATACTATATCCTCATTACCTGCACTTAATTTGACGCTTACGCTGAAAATAACACAACAAGTTGATTTTTGATACAATGCTTTCTTATAAAGTTTTACACCGCCTCCATGTATCCAAACCTTTGAAAGGGACAAAGGCTTTGGGTTTTAATATGCAAATCACTTTTTCTCAATTTCAATATCATGTTTGATGCGTAAGGCATTATCGTAATAATTTCGTCCCCATCCAGCTAATATATTATCTTCAAAGGCAAGTGGTGTGAAATTGGAGTCCCCAGGAATACTATCTATCCTTTCCGTAAGATATAACCAAAATTCCAGTGTTTTCCCCTCTATTTGGTAAGATTCAGTTTTATATGGCTCACCCATCAAAGTATGGAACTTGACAAAACCATCAACCTTGGAGCAGATATCCCGCGCTACGTGGAGTGATTTGCCTATACCCTCCGCACAATCCGCCGCATGAAAAATTGTATTGATATTAAAACTATTTTACAACTTATTTCTGCCCCGCCTAATCCCAAGTGGCTGTTTCCACTTGTTTACTCTGGCTGTGATTTGAGCGCAGTCAATTTATCCCCTGCAAGTGTTGCCATCATCTTATCTCCCTGGCTCACATCGACAAGTTTATGCTTATAGACATTTCTGTTTGCCTCTTTTTAATATGCAAGCTGTTCAAGAGTGCTATCATATATTCTTGCGGTAAGTAAAATCTATTGGTAGGTGGAGTACCCGCCCTGCACCCATTGTTCAGTAAGCCATACATCGTCAATTTTTCCGGCATAGACTTTCACCCAGTTAGCCTGCTTGCCCACTAATCCACATTTTATCTTTTCTTTCCCGTTGCACAAAGAGCTACACAAAAACGGCAAAAGCGTCGCGTCACAATCCACTTTCTTTGGGATTTTTTC
>DYLU01000038.1 GCA_020721905.1 Leptospira biflexa
ATGAGGAATATTACAGGAAGAAGTATTCAGCAATACTTGAGTGGGTGTAAAAAAATAAAAAAGGGATCAGTAAAAAAGGGGTCAGAGCATCAGGACGCAGGTACTAAAGCGCTTTCAACGCCTGCCTGCAATGGTGGGATGGTAAAAATAAGTTTAGAAGGAATTAACGCATTGTGATACAATTAATCCTATGATAATTGTATGCATAACAGGTGCCAGCGGTGCTATTTTAGGAATACGTCTCATTAAAGAATTGCTACAACGCAATAAAAAAGTAACATGCATTGTTTCTCAAAGCGCATGGCAGGTTATACAGTATGAGTTACATACAGATGCAAAAACAATAATCGATATTCTAAAAAGCCAAAACCTGCAAAACAATTTGCTTCAAAACCTGAAAGAATATTCACCTGATGATTTTTTTGCACCGGTAGCAAGCGGCAGTTTCCCATTTGATGCTTCAGTGATTATTCCTGCCTCAATGAAGACTGTGGCTGCTATTGCTCATGGTTATGCTGATAATCTTATCCACCGCGTGTGTGATATTGCGCTGAAAGAAAAGCGCACATTAATTGTTGTGCCACGTGAAACACCAATGAGTTCAATACATCTGCATAATTTATACACAGTAGCGCTCAATGGAGCCAGTGTGGTAATGCCTTTGCCAGCATTTTACAATTTCCCAAAAACTATCGACGATGTTATTAATTTTATTGTTGGCAGGGTATTGGACCTGTTACATATTGAACACAATCTTTACAAAAGATGGGACAATGAAGATAATAACCGATAGTAACCTTGAAGCAATTGCAGAAAAACTACAAGCTGGTCTTACCGTTACTGATGATGATGCCCTTGCCATGCTTTCCACCAGTGATATTATGGGATTAAGCTTCATTGCTCACAATGTAAAACAAAAACTGCATGGTAATACAGTTTTCTACGGCGTTAATATGAACATCAATTATACAAATGTATGTATATTGCGTTGTCCTTTATGTGCCTTTTCATGTAACAAAAATGATGAAAAAGCATATTGTTTATCATTGGAGGAGATAGTTACCAAAGTAAAAGATGCCGGCGATATAGATGAAGTGCACATCGTTGGTGGATTGCATCCTGATTTGCCATTAGCATACTATGAACAGATGTTGCACGCAATCAAACAAGTACGACCTGATATTCATATCGTAGCTTTTACAGCTGTGGAATATGATTATATGTCAAAAAAATTTAATATACCACTTGATGAATTATTTCAACGTTTCAAAGAATCAGGCCTTGGTTCCATTCCCGGAGGAGGGGCAGAAATCTTTTCCCCTGCCATAAGGGAAATTATTGCCCCAAAAAAAATAAGCGGCAAACGATGGCTTGATGTAATGGCAATTGCACACAGGAATGGTATTAAATCCAATGCAACCATGCTTTTTAATCATCTGGAAAAGTCCGTTGACATTGTTGACCATATGCGGCAAATACGCGCATTGCAAAATGAAACTTCCGGATTTAAAACGTTTGTGCCGCTGGTATTTCATGAAGAATACACTGGGGTCAGAGCCAAATGGAAGGAGCCAACAGGCTTTGATTTAATCCGCATCTATGCAACAGCGCGTATCTATCTTCACAATATCCCGCATATAAAGGCACTCTGGATGTATGTAGGAGAAAAGATGGCACAGATGCTCCTGCAATGCGGTGTGGATGACATTGGCGCAACCTATTACGATGAAAAGGTGGTGCACAGTGCAGGGGCAAAAACGTCTGCATGGGGGTCAGAGCCTTTTTTGCAGCACCTCATACGTGATGCAGGCTTTACGCCGTTACGTGTTAATGCAAGCTATATGCCAACACGGTGAATTATGAAGTTAGGCTATATTAATTATCTCAATTGTTTCCCATTTTATTATCACATGTTTCATGTAAAGTCATTACCGGGTATTGAGGTGGTGCCTGCGTATCCATCCCAGCTTAACGCAATGCTACAAAGCGGTGCGCTACACATGAGCCCCATATCGTCGGCAGCGTATGCGGAAGCGCAGCAGGATTTTCAGCTTTTACCGCAATTTTGTTTAAGTTCCATTGGTTATGTTCGCTCGGTTATTCTTGTAAGCAGCAAACCCATTGAAATGCTCAACAACTGTGTTGTTGGGCTTTCACAGGCTTCACAAACTTCGGTGGTGCTGTTAAAAATAATCCTGCAGAAATTTTATGGATTAAAACCGCACTATCAAAGCTCTGACCCCTATCCGGTGCTGCATGATGTTGATGCAAAGCTTGTCATTGGCAATGAAGCAATGATGCATGAAACAGAGCCGTTGCCGTATATCTATGACCTTGGTGATCTGTGGCTGCAGAAAACCGGCTACCCTGTGGTCTTTGCAGTATTTGCCGTGCGCAACGATGCAACCCGCTATGCTCATGACATTAACGCGGTGTGTGCGTCATGCCAATTGTCACTGAATGAGCTTGCAAAAAATCCCCACAATGTTATTGAAAAAGCCCGGCAGCGTTACCCCAACATAGCCTATGATATTGCGCATTACTACACATTGCTTAAATTTGAATTTACCGATGAGCTCAAAAAGGCACTGCTGTATTATTATTTGCAGGCTTCAGAGCTACAATTATTGCCAAAAGTTACTTCATTACAATTTTATGGGCGATAGTTACCGTGTATGAAATCCATTGAAAAAATATATCACGCTGTAGATAGTCACAGGCGGATAGATCCGCAAGATGCCGTTTCCCTGTATCAGTACGATATAGCTACGTTAGGCGTTTTAGCAAACGCAAGACGCGAGCAGATAGTTCCTGGCAATGAAGTGGGCTTTGTCATTGACCGCATTATAAATTATTCCAACAGGTGCGTGGCAATGTGTAACTTTTGTGCATTCCATGCCCGTGCAGGAAAAATACCGCCGTATGATTTGTCCATGGATGACATTTTGCAAAAGATTGAGGAGCTTGTTGCAATAGGTGGTACGCAGGTCATGCTGCAAGGGGGATTGCATCCTGAATATACATTACAGCAGTATGTTGATATGGTAAAAACAATAAAACAGCATTACCCGGGTATATATCTGCATTCATTCTCGCCATCTGAAGTAGTTCATATAGGCAGACAAACCAATTGCAGCATTGATGATGTTATAAGCTCATTGCAAAACGCAGGGCTTGATTCAATACCAGGTGCATCAGACTTGCTGGTGGATGAAGTGCGCAGGAGAGTGAGCCCGCGTAAAATCACCGTGCAACAGTGGTGTGATGTAGTACGTTCCATTAAGCAACATGGCATGCACACAACAGCAACCATGACCTACGGTATGGGTGAAACATTACAGCAGCGAATAGAGCATTTGGAAGTTGTCAGGCGCATGCAGGATGAAACAGGTATTATCATGGGATTTATACCATGGTCATTTTCACCAAAGGGTACCAACATGGAGGATATAATTCCTGCAACGGGTCTTGATTATCTGAAAACTGTTGCCATTGCCCGAGTTTTTCTGGACAATGTGCCATATCTTCATGCAGGATGGCTCACTGAAGGGCTTGCATTGGCACAGATTGCGCTTGCAATGGGTGCTAACGATATGGGTGGCATTTTGATGGAAGAAAAGGTAGTAAAGGCAACAGGAGTAACTGCAACCACCAATATTGAACAACTATGTGATATAATTATTAATGCAGGAAAAATTCCTGTTCAGCGTGATTCTAAGTACAGGCCTATCAGGAGATATGTATGAGATATAAGGTTGATAATGATACCCCCCATGAGCGCAAAGCAAGGATACGATCAATGTTTAATTCCATAGTTGATGGTTACGACAGAGCAAACCGAATTTTATCCTTAGGTATAGACAGGTCATGGCGTAAAACAGTTGTTCAGCACTGTGAATGCAAACCTTCAGATGTAGTACTTGATATATGCTGTGGAACAGGCGATATTTCAGCATTAATACGTGGTACAGGAGCACAAGTTGTGTCGCTTGATTTTTCAGAAAACATGATCCAAAAAGGAAGACAAAAAGGGAATATCGATGACCTTGCAACTGTTGCCGATGCTTCAAAATTACCATTCAAAGACAGTATTTTTACCAAAGTATGCATATCATTTGGTATCCGAAATATTCCTGATATTGATATATTCCTTGCGGAAGTGTACAGGGTTTTACGGCCTGGTGGTACATTTGTTATTTTAGAACTTACACGACCACGTTACAATATATTCAGGCTGTTATACTTTTTTTATCTTTATACTATCCTGCCAGTGATTGGTGGAATGATTGCTGGAAGTTTTAATGCCTATCGCTATTTGTCAAAAACCATACACACTTTTATTGATCCAGTAACATTGACAGCCATACAGGAAAAACATGGTTTTATTGACATTACGCATAAATCAATGACATTGAGCATTGCAACAATATATATAAGCAAAAAACCACCAGTGGATACATCATTCCTGTCAATTCCATTATCAAAACCATCACATCCCAATAATGTCATTATCCATTAAAAGTAATATAAATATTTATCCGATAATGGGTGATTGCCATAAATCAGGCTACTAACTTTATCCTGTATCATTTGGGAGATAGTTCCGGGAACGGGATTAAATGTAATATCATTAATGCTTGCAATAGGCTGAATGGTATTGACACTACCGCTGAAAAAAGCTTCAGTATATTCATGAATGTTCCTGACCGGGATATCAATCTCAAAACATTCCATATTCTCATGGCGAAGAATATCAAGCACTATCATGCGAGTTATTCCAGGCAAAATTGATTCAAGGGTAGGAGTTTGAATGCTCTGACCCTTTACAAAAAAGATATTGGCAGCAGCTGCTTCAGCAATATTGCCGTTTGTATCCAGCAAAATTGCATCGGTGTATCCCTTTTGCTTTGCTTCAAGTTGTGCACGAAAGCCATTTACATAACTTCCGGTAACCTTGATATGTGAAGGTATGCTTTGAGGACTTGTCTTTACGTAATTGGAAACCATGGCACGGGCAGGTTTTGAAAGCTCTTCAATATTGAGTGATAGATCCTTATAATCAATACACAGAATGGCAAATGAAACATGTGTTGAATGAGGAATAATCGTAAGCTCAAAATCATCAAAATATGCAAAGAATTTAACAAAACCGTTTGCTACTCTATTAGCTTTGGCGCATGAAGTTATTGCTTTTATTATTTCACTATTGGTGTAAGGCAGGTTGATATGCATAGCTTTTGCACTATTGGCAAATCGTTCAAGATGCTGTTGTAATCCCAGGAGTGCAGTACCTTTTTTGTTAGTAACTATCTCAAGAACCTCAAAAATTGCAGTGCCCCTGCTAAAGCTATGCGAAAAAATTCCAACCTTTGCATCGCGTATATCAACAAGACTGCCGTTTATCCATACAAGCATAGGTATAGCCTTCCAGAATAATCTAAAAATTAATGGAGCATATCATATGCGTTACGCATTTTGCTTAAAATCAATAGATATTTCCTTATTCTATAATACAGTCATAAAAATAGGATATTCTACTGAGATACTATAGTCATGGAGTATCTTAAAGTGTTACCGGAATAGCCATTGATATTTTTGAAAGGTTCTTCTTTGCTTTTTCATAGCTTGGATCAATGGTTACTGCTTCAGTAAAATCTCTTTTTGCCTGTTCAACGAGTTTTTTGGCTTCTTCCTTCTTGCCTTCATGAGCCAGCTTTTTAGCCTCTTCTAATGTTAATTCCCCTCTGTAATTTTTTAATGAAGCATCAACAGACTTTGTTTCAATTTTAGAAGCAATAAAATTCTTCTCAGTATCGGTTAATATAACATCAACCGTACGGGTAATTCTATCAACCAGTTCTTTTTGTAAAGTAAAAAAGTTTTCAGTTTTGCCGTTTACAACAACTGTCTGTAACAGAATTCCTTTTTCAACTGAGAATACCTGTGTTTCGATTCTCAAGGTTCCATTCATTTCCATAAATATGCCTTTCAGTATATAGTGAGCGCCAGCCAGTTTCCCCATCTGGATCAACTGGCTGTTATCAATCATACCGGATTGCTGAAACTCCTGTACTGCAATAACATCCTTTAGCGCTTCTTTTGATATAATATTAAAAACACCAATTGATTCCATATCGCTTATGATCATTGATGCCAGTCCATACTCCCAAGGTTCAAATTCAGCAGCTTTACTTTTTGGGGTAGCATTGTAAAAGTTAAGAACAAGCAGACCCTTTCTTAATTCACGGGGTTCGTTGCGTAAAGCTTTTGTATTTTCAGTAGTGGAGCAAAGAAGAGATGACAGTAGCAGTAAAACTAAAGGTATCACAAGAAAATTTTTTCTCATACTTTGAAATCCTCCTATAGGAAAATAATAAGATAAAATGTTTGCTGAAAGTATAATAAAAGATTGGTATATAAATCAAGTAAAAAATAACAATATCGTAAAAAATAGTGGTGCAAGTTCAGGTTTTAAAATAAAAATGCTAATTTTTTGTAGTTACGAATATAATCAAAATCCATTACTTTTGGATTTTAAATTTGTTTAACTCTGCGTAATGGATAAATCCTGTTACTGAATTAACTCAAAATATCAAAAAAAGTTAGCAGTGGGGCAATGAACAATATTTATCATTATAGTACGTGCAAAACAAACGTTTGCATTGAATAACGTAATCTTGAATAAGAGCTTACATTCCATAATGGCAGTGTTATATATAAAGATTTTTTTACAAAGCAGTAAGATGTAATTTTTTGCAACAATGTACATTCGTAATGTCTGAATTAAGTATAAAATAACAAAATCTCAATACGTGAGCCATAAAAAAGGGAATATTGCATGAAATTTATGGATATACGTTTACGTCATGCTCCATTGAGGAATAGCACATATAAACAAAAAAAGTGCTTGAGAGGTTAGAAACAGAACTGAAATAAAAAATTTTTTGAGTATAGTTGAAAAAATATTGACAAAAATTATTATTTAAAATATGAGTGAGTAATCACTCATATTTGTTATACATTTGATTGTAGCCGATAATACCAATGATACGATCTTTTACATGCGATTATTGATGTAATATGTATTATAGAATATATTCATCGAAATCGATATAATGCTTGACATTTTTTAAATGTAAGCTATACTGCCTTTGAGACATAAAAACATACTATTGGGATTTTTGTTATAAATAAACGGAGGTGTATCATGCTGGAGTACAATGTAAAGAATGAGTATGAACTCATTGCCAAGCATTGCCCAAGATGCCAGGCTCTGGTTATGGCAGCGGTAGTGAAGACATTGCAGGGAGAAATCCTGAAATATAAGGATATCCGCTGCTCAAAATGTGATTGGCAAAGCCCGTTGGCTCAGGTAAAAAGTTCTTGATAAATTAAGGCTATTCAGAGTAATAGCACTGCCATAGTTATAATATCTTCTGGTGGTCAACTTGTTGACACTGATAATCCAATAGTGTTAACATACACACAGAGGATGGGATCCTTAAAAAATTTATAAAGAGGTGAAGCTATGGCAGTAGAGCAAACGTTGGTTATCATAAAGCCTGATGGCCTGGTTAAGTCATTAACAGGTAATATCTTAACCCGCCTTTCAGAAGCAAAACTAATAATCGTTGGTGCTAAGGCAGTACGTGTTTCAAGAGAACTGGCTGAAAAACACTATGAACATTTAAAAGATAAGCCCTTCTTTGAGGAGTTGATTCAGTATATACAAGGCGAGTTGCATAAAACATATCGTGTGGTTGCTTTTGTATATGAAGGTGAAAATGCAATAAATAAAGTAAGAGATATTGTAGGTGATACTAACCCTGAAAAAGCAAATCCGGTAACCATACGTGGAGCATACGGGCGTATTACAACCACTGGAGTGTTTGAAAATGTAGTCCATGCTTCATCAAGCCCTGAAGATGCTGAAAAGGAAATTAAGTTGTGGTTTGAGCCACAGGATCTTGTTGATGTGATTTACCCGGTTAAAGAAGTAACCCTTGAAAAAGTCACAAAGAAGGTATGGGCGTAAGAAGATGTAAATGGCAATTTGCATCTTCATATCATAATTTTTTGGGAGGATTATTTATATGCGGATTATTCTTTTAGGTGCACCGGGTGCTGGTAAAGGAACTATCGCCAAAATGCTTGTTGAAAAATATGGCATAGTTCAGATTTCAACCGGAGACATTTTGCGTCAGGCAGTGAAAGAAGGAACTGAAACAGGGAAAAAAGCATCCGAATATATGAATGCAGGCAAGCTGGTTCCGGATGAAATCATTATGGGAATTATAGAAGAACGTATAGAAAAACCTGATTGTGCAAAAGGTTTTATCTTTGATGGATTTCCCCGAACCATACCTCAGGCTGAAGCACTTGAGAAGTTGCTTGCTGCAAAAGATATGACTATTGATGCAATCGTTAATCTTGAAGTGCCTGAAGATGTGGTGTTAAAAAGGCTTACCAGCCGAAGAACCTGTTCAAATCCTGATTGCCAGGCAATTTATAATATTTATACCATGCCGCCTGAGAAGGAAGGCATATGCGATAAGTGCGGCAGTAAACTGGTACAGCGTGATGATGAAACTGAAGAAGCAATAAAGGTGCGCCTTGCCACATATTATGAAAAAACCCAGCCTCTGATTGATTATTATAAGAGCAATAAAACCTATTTTGCAGTATCTTCACTGATTGCTCAGGAAACATTTGATGAAATTGTAAAGCGATTGGGCAAATAAAAATTTCTTTACAAAAAGGTCGGATGTATTTTTATAATTGTAGGGAATATTTGTGATATATAGTGTAGGGACACCTTCTGCTGGTGTCGTTAAGGTATAAACTATATATGGAGAGATGCCTGAGAGGTCGAAAGGGGCGGTCTCGAAAACCGTTGAGGATTTTTGTCCTCCGAGGGTTCGAATCCCTCTCTCTCCGAAGATGCATCAGCAAATGATTGCAGAGTATACATTAAATATAGTTGACAAAACATATATTTAGCTCCATATTTATAGCAATAAGTGTGTAAAAGGTAATCGTAAATGCTAAAATTGATCAAAGCATTGATGTTCTTTTGTACTATTTTAGTATTAACGCCATAATCATATACCAAAGAAATTCCTTACACACTTAATGATAGGGACAGATTAATACGGGTGGAAGAAAGTCTGAAAGGTGTCAACCAACGAATAGACAGTTCAGAAAAAAGAATAGATGGATTACAGGGTTTAATGTACGTCGTTATTGGGGCTATTATTGCTCAGACGATTGCTGTTGTTGGTTTTTCATTATGGGACCGTAGAAGTACTTTATTACCTGTTACACAAAAAAACGAAAGAGCTTGAGGAATCACTGGAAATGGTTAAAAAAGAAACAAAAGAATTAAAAGACAGAGAAAATGTACTTGAAAATGCTATCAGTGAATATGCAAAACAAGAATCAAAATTATATGAAGTATTGAAATCCTTGCGAATTTTATAATTGATATTTTTAACAAATACTACACATGAAAAACTATGATACAATAGTTCTTTTTTTTGGAGAAAGTAGCTATTTTATTTGATGGGCTGATTGGGAAATGGTGTGCAGAAAAAAATAAAGAATGTAAGAGTATTGGGAAGATTGCTATCCGCAGTATTACAAGAAATTACGAAAAAATCAACAAAGGGATATAATTAGCAAGATGCATTGGCACAATTAGTAGCACGTTGCAGGAAAGCGAAGCGGTGCGCAGTAGATAAGGTTAAAAGATTACAGCAGAAGATAGAAGAATTATAAGACAGGCTTTATTAGGCTGAGCAAATAGATTACTATATTTAAGAACACGGCATGCTGCATACTGTTTGCACAAAACAATATATTAATGGCTTTGGGAGATTACAGCATAAGCATGGTAAGATGTGGCAAAAACGTTAACTTTGCACTTTAAAACGTGAATCTGTATAATTAATTGGATTTTTACATTTAAAGATTGTTGACAATAATTATAGCACAACAATGATGTAAACCGTTTCCATGCATTGGGAGAGATGTCTGAGAGGCCGAAAGAGCACGGTTGGAAACCGTGTGTAGCGCAAGCTACCGGGGGTTCGAATCCCCCTCTCTCCGAAGAAAAATGCTTGATAAAGGGAATATATGTCATATCAGGTAATTGCACGAAAATGGCGCCCGCAAACCTACAGTGAAGTCGTTGCACAGGAACATGTAGCAAAAACTATAGCAAATGCCATTAGCAAGGGCAGAATTTCCCATGCTTATCTTTTTGCCGGGCCGCGGGGTGTGGGCAAAACCACCATGGCACGCATTGTGGCAAAGTCACTCAATTGTGTGAATGGACCAACACCTGAGCCATGTGGAGTATGTGAATTTTGTACCGAGATTAAAAATGGCAATTCTTTTGATGTTATTGAAATAGATGGAGCATCCAATACAGGAGTTGATAATATCCGTGAATTGCGTGAAAATGTACATTCTGCGCCTTTAAAATCCCGCTATAAAGTATATATCATTGATGAAGTGCACATGCTGTCAAAATCCGCATTTAACGCACTTTTAAAAACGCTTGAAGAACCTCCGGCACATGTTGTCTTTATATTTGCAACAACCGAGATACATCAGATACCTGAAACAATACTCTCGCGATGTCAAAAGTTTATCTTCAAGCGTATCCCTGCCGTACAGATTGTACAGCAGCTTTCCACAATTGCAAACAAAGAAGAGTATAGCATTGACCAGAAGGCATTGTATCATATTGCCCGTGCCAGTGGTGGTTCAATGCGAGATGCCCAATCACTATTGGATCAGGTTATTTCATTTGGAGGCAAAGAGGTTACTGAGCAGGATGTACTTTCTCTTCTGGGTATTGTTTCCTTAAAGCAGTACTGCGATTGCATTGAAATTATTGTGCGGGGTGATGTTCCTTCACTTATTCACTTCATTGAAGATAGTATAACGGCAGGTGTTGATATTGCCCGTTTTATCACAGGTTTTGCGGATGTGGTGTACGCTATGCGTTTGTGCAGTGTTGCCGATGTAAGAGCATTGCTGGGCTACTCTGATGAGGAACTATCGCTGTTAAAAGAGACTGCACAACATTTTCATGACGAGCAATTAAGCCTTTTTTATACTATGCTTCTGGATTGCCAGAAAGAATTGAAATATACAGGCAATGAACGTGCAGTAGTTGAGATGTTCTGTATTGATATTATGGGCATGCTAAAAAGGCCAACGTTAGCTTCAGTTTTAAAACAACTGGATGAAAACCCCGGGACAGTTCAAAAAAAAAACCTGAATGACGTTGGGCCAAAAGAAAGTAAAACGCATGATGATACAAAAATCATCATGCATGCATGGACTCAGTTACTGCAAAATCTGCATGCAAGCAAGCAGTATATGTTCTTTAAACTTACCCATGTGAAAGCGTCATACAGTGAGGGGCAACTGGTTCTTTTTGTTATGGGCGATAGTTCCAATGGATTTTATAAACAGTTGCTATCGAAACAGGAAATAAAACAAATTGAAGATGAATTGTTTAAACTCAGCAAACGCAAAGTGGTAATACGCATTGAATCAGCTAAAAATGATGTACCGCCACCTGATGCAGTCATGCTGCCACATGCTGAGGATCCGGAGAAACCGCATCCACTGGCTGAGCAGATTAAAGCCATTTTTGATGGTGAAATTATAAAATAACAAGGAGCATTATGATGAATTTTAAAGATATTGGTCAGCTAATGAAAGCACAGGGCGAGTTAAAAAAGATTCAGAAGCGGCTGAAAAAAGCGGAAGTTACTGCTACAAGTCGTGATGAAATGGTAACCGCTACCGCTAATGGTGATAATGAGCTGGTTTCAATTACAATTAATGAGGAAAAGTTAAAAAACAGTAATGTAAAAACGCTGGAACGCAATATTATTGAGGCTGTGAATAAAGCATTTGAAGATGCAAAGGAAATGGCATCAAAAGAAATGATGAAACTTACAGGTGAAATGGATATATTTGGCATGGCAAATGAACTTAAAAAATTCATGAAATAACTATGAATCTGCCGTCCAGATATTTGGAAAACTGCATTCATGAGCTATCAAAACTGCCGGGTATTGGCTCTAAAAGTGCATCGCGCATTGCGTTTTTTTTATTGAAAACACCAAAAGCTAATGTTGATGCTCTGATTGGTGCTATAACACAGTTAAAGGATAATATACGATATTGTGAAGAATGTGGCGGAATATCTGATGAAGCTGTGTGCAGTGTGTGTAGTGATGTTGAAAGGGACAAAACAACACTGTGTGTTGTAGAAGAGCCTGAGGATATGCTCAGCATTGAAAAATCCGGTGCGTTTGATGGCCTGTATCATGTACTTGGGGGTGTTATTGCTCCGCTGGATGGTGTGGGGCCTGAAGAGCTTTCAATTAATAAGCTTGTAGAGCGATGTAAAAGCGGCATTAAAGAAGTTATTATTGCCACCAACCCAACAATAGAAGGTGATGCAACAGCCCTGTATATTGCATCCCTTCTGAAACCTATGAATATTAAAGTAATGCGCATTGCCCATGGATTGCCGGTTGGTGGTGACCTGGAGTTTGTTGATGCACCAACACTGGCAAAATCCATTACCGGCAGGAGGGAAATGTAGGCTATTTTTTCCCGCTTACCTCAAATACTATAGGAATTCCATGCCAGTTTAAAGCCTGCTGTAATGTTTTTTCCAGAAAACGCGATACATCTTTGCGGAATAATTCAGGTTTGTTGACAAAAAGGCGTATTACAGGTGGTGATGTGCTGGTTTGTGTTGCGTAGTATATTTTTAAATCCCCGCCAAGTAACGGCATAGCATGCTTTTTTTGCACGTCTTCCAATATCACATTAATCTTTGATGTTTCAACTTTGTGTTTTGCGCGGGTGTTTATTTCCAGAGCTGTCTGCAATAATTTATGAATACGTACTTTTTGCAATGCTGATATGGAAATGATAGGGAAATCGGTTGCGCGATAGTATTTAAAGAGTATTCTATCCTTAAAATTTTCAAATGTTTTATCATCTTTTTCTATCAGGTCCCATTTATTAATGGCAAGGACTGTGGGTTTATGCAATTCCATGATGATGTCAGCAATCTTTTTGTCTGTTTCGGTAATGCCGCTGATTGCATCAATTAAATGAATAACGACATCAGCTCTGGCGATAGCTTCTTTGGAACGGACTAAAGCATAATATTCAATTGTATTGTCAATTCTGCTTTCCCTGCGTATGCCGGCAGTATCGATAATCATGATGGTTTTGCCATGAAATTTGAATGTTGCATCAATGCTATCGCGGGTTGTCCCTGGTATTTCAGATACTACTGCACGCTGATAGCCCAGGAATGCATTTAATAGTGTAGATTTGCCGGAATTTGGGCGCCCAACAAGTGCAATGTTACAATCAATTTCAATAGTTTTCTTCTTTTTATGTGGGAGATGAGTTGCTATGATATCAAGGAGAAGATCAATATTGCGTTTATGTAATGCTGAAATTGGGATAAATTCCTGTCCAAGTTCATAAAAATCAGGAAGACATTCCATATCTTCTTTATGATCTATTTTATTTATGGCAATAATATATGGCTTATTGAATTTGCGGATCAGTTCCAGCAATTCATAATCGTATGAAGCAATATCCGGTTTTTCAAACAACAAAACAAAAACATCAGTAGATTGCAGGTGGTGAAATGCTACCTGTTTAATATGCTCTGACAGAGTTTCGTCTGCTCCCAGATCAAGCCCGGGAGTATCATTGATGATAAACGAAACATCATGGTACTGCAGAATATATGAGACAACATCGCGTGTAAGCCCGGGATGTTCATCAACAATTGCCTTACGCTGTCTAATTATTGTATTAAACAGCGTTGATTTGCCAACATTTTGTCTGCCAATGATTGATACAACCGGAATTTCTTTCACACAATTCCTCACACTATTAGCGTTTTGCAATATATCTTGATTTATTATGAAAAATATTTAATGTTAATTATCCTTTCTGCTTTCAGCGGCATTGAGCAAGCTTTGCAATATTTTGTTCTTAACATCAATCTTAAGAGCAATTTATTATGAGAATAAATATGCATACCAACATGATGTCAATAGTTATTTAAGCAATCAGGAAATTAATTTCTAATGTTTTTAATGATTTTATTCGAATTTTAAAAAGAAGATGATTTTGAATATATACTTCTGGCATCTGCTCTTTATGAGTGTAGATTGTATTAATCGTAAAAATTTTTAATATTTTCATATATCAAAAACATTTTTTTTTGTTGCAATATTAAAATATATATGTTATATGTTCGTCATCAGGATTAATTGCTTATATTTTTTTACCATGCACTATGCATGAAAAATTTTAAAATCGAGGTGGTGTAATCGATGGAACAGAAAAAATCATTAAAACAGCTTCAGGCCGAAGAAGCACGAAAGAAAGACAAAGTCAAAAAATTAACTGCCGAGCTCAATGAAACAAAGAAAGAATTAGGTACGTTGGCAAAAGCTATTGCAGCAGCAAAGAAAGCAGAAGCCGAAAAGAAAAAAGCTGCAACAAAAGCCAAAAAACCTGCTAAGAAGAAATAAGTAATAAGAAATTTACATTTGCCTATCATAGTCATTAAAAGAGGTGGATATCCACCTCTTTTTCATTTTGAAAAAGAATTAATTTTTTATTGTGAAGTTAATTTTATATTTTATCGATAAGAAATATAAAATAGTGTATATATGCTATGCTTTGAGGTTAGTTTTGAAAGAGTTTAAACAAAGAAAACAACGAACATTTGAGAACGTATCAACATTAGATGATATCATGGAATTGTTGAAAGATGAGCAATTCCAGAAACGATTATGTATTAAATTTACCCTTGAAAAATCTACAGTTGAAATTAATGAATTCATTGATGAACGGACAATAATGATCGTAACTGATCCTGACTATGTTCCAATTGAAAATAAAATTATTCTTTATGGGCTGGTAGACAGGTATATTGAGATAGATTGTGATGTCATTGAAGTTACTGGACCTGGGTATTTTAAATGTAAAGTGGTAAGTGCACGAAAAGCTGCTCACGGAAGGCGGGATTTGAGGTTTAAGATGAATCCTGAAAAAGTTGTTGCTACTAATTTCAGGGTTTCAAAGCATACCATTGATATTCGAAATTACAGTATTCCTACCGGCATAAAGGTCATTATTGAACAATTTGAAAACCAGATTTCAAAAAATGCTGATATTGTGAAAGTTGATATTCTGGATGATCGTGATAGGTTGTTAGCACAAATCAAAAAAACAAGGTCAACATTATATATAGAAGATCTGAATAACCCAGCAACGTTTAACCCAATTAATGATGCTTTTATTGATATAAAAGAAGTGTTTCTGGAACAAACTTCCCAGTATATAAAAAAGCTAACAGATAGTGGTTATAAGTCAATAATTATATCCCCGGTCATATATATTGAAGATGACGAACGTCTCATTCCGTTTGCGTTTATTCAGTACATTTCAAAAGACAAACTCCTTTCAATGGATAAAGTGCTGGAAATTCAGGATTTAGCATTCAAGCTTGTTGATAGAATACGTGATGCAAATACATTAATGCTTGCTGTCCACCAGGAGATACTGGATATAAGCAGAGGTGGGGCTAAATTAAAAATTACTGACAATAATTTGAAGAAATATATCTTGAAATCAAAAGGATTCATTTTTGATATTGTCTTTAAACTTCAGGCGCCAATAACTATCTATGGCGACATACGATATACCTACATTGATTCAGAGGATAATCTTATAATTGGAGTAGATTTTGCTGGTAATTCTTCCCGTAAAGACGAAATGAAGCGCTTTTACTCAATTATTCAGCCAATGGAACTGGAGTACAGAAACAGGCTTATAAAAGAAATGCGTCAGAAAAAGAAAGAGCAGTTCTAATCTTTTTTCTCTTTTAATCCCTTCATAACTTCAGCATCTGATTTACGTGAATAGTAGGGCAATACTTTACGATAGTCAGTATAGTAAGATGGATTTTGGGAATATAATGATTCCACCAGGTGTATCATCTTTTCCGCGCTGGGGATAAAATCAGGTATGAATTGTATATTATTATATAACTTCTTCATTTGTTCCTGGTATTTTATACTGCCATCGCCAACTGCAATAATTTCATGATTATTTTGCACATCGAAAATCTGATTCACAGTGTAGTCACCCTGTGGTAATATCTCCTGTGGCAGAGAGTTATTCATTATCTGGTATCGTGCGGCAAAGACTCTGCCTTTTTTAGCATCAAATGCCACGATACAGTGAACATTACTATGAACTATCGCCGAAGCAAAAAGAAGCTGAGTTGGTATGCCTACCAGTGGTACCTGTAACATTTGTGCAAGCATACGCGCGGTGGTAACTGCTATTCTGATTCCAGTGAATGAACCAGGTCCAATGCCAACACCTATACACTGAATGCTGTGTATTGTGGTGTTTAACTCTTTGCATGCACTGTCAATACTGTCAAATAGGGTAACTGAATGTGAATGTTGCGTTTGCATGGTTTTATC
This sequence comes from Leptospira biflexa, assembly GCA_020721905.1. GTDB lineage: Bacteria > Spirochaetota > UBA4802 > UBA4802 > UB4802 > UBA4802. The sequence goes on from DYLU01000038.1 coordinate 16,572, forward strand.
TGCTACTATACCGTTGTATCTCAGTGCCACGATTTCAATATTTGTTGCTGTATCAAGAAGCAGGATGTTCAATGGTAATTTTCCTCCTTTTTGTGTCCATATATTCCAATGTAATGATGTATGTGTCCTGTGGAAGCCGTTTTAAGGCCCGGTCAGCCCATTCAATGACCGAAACACCATCGCCAAACCAGTATTCCTCAAAAAATAGGTTTTCAAGCTCAGCATCATCAGATATCCGGTAAAGGTCAAAGTGGTATAAGGGTAATGTGGATTCATATACCTCAAGCAATGTAAATGTTGGACTGGTAATTTCTTCTTGTATCCCCAAGCCTTGTGCAATGCCTTTGGCAAGAATGGTCTTACCTGTTCCCAGATTGCCAATTAGTGCAAAGATGTCGCCGGGTTTTGCATGTTTACCCAGTTCAATGCCTAATGATAATGTTTCTTCCTGTGATTGCGTTATGTATGTGGTTTTAGTCATAGTTTTCTGTTTTTATGTGTTCAAATGCCATTGTGTTAATCTTTTTTATAAAATCCTTCATGTGCTGTGGCAAGTCAATAGAAAATTGAAGATGCTTTCCGGTAACAGGATGTTCAAATGCTAAATAGGTTGAAGCAAGCAGCATGAATGGAACATTATATTTTTCCCACCTCCTGGAATAAAGCCTGTCGCCAACAATGGGAATCCCTATGGAAGATAGATGAACCCTTATCTGGTGTGTCCTTCCTGTAAATATCTGTATGCCAAGATGTGAAAATACGCCCTGGGGTGTGTGCCATACTTCGCGCAGTGTATATTGGGTTATGGCTTCTTTGCCATCATCGCGTACAGTCATTTTATGGCCATATTTAGGGTGGCGTTCTATTGGTTTGTTGATTGTATGGGTTGATGTGGATGGTTTTCCGGTAACTATCGCCTCATATTTTTTAATGACATTTCTGCTCTGGAATGATTTTGTAAGAGCATTATGTGCGGTATCATTTTTTGCTATGACCATGAGGCCTTCGGTATCTTTATCAAGTCTGTGGACAATACCTGGCCTTTCAACACCTCCAATTGAAGAAAGACCTTTAAAGTGATACAGCAATGCATTCACCAGTGTGTACTGAGTATTGCCTGCACCAGGATGCACTACAATGCCTGCGGGTTTATGTATGACGGCAATATCATTATCTTCATACAGGATATTCAAGGGGATATCCTGAGGTTCAATGGTTGATTTTTCAGGTTGTGGGATGATAATATGTATGTGTTGGTCTTGTTTTACCTTGTAGTTAGGTTTTACGGGCATTCCGTGTATTGTAATGTGGTTGTTTTTCAAAAGTTTTTGTATAAAGCTTCGCGATAGCTCCTCTTCCAGTGCATTGTAAATAAACACATCAATGCGGGTTCCGGCATACTCTTCGGGGACTGTTAGTGTTATATTGTTTTCATTTCCCATAAAAAAGCCTTGAAATACTGAAGTACTATAAAGATAATGCAAACATGACCACATTCATTCCCGCTTATAGCAGGGAAGGGTGTATGCCATTGGTGCAATAAGAGGAAATGTTTTGTTACATTTAGTCAAATCATTTTTAAATGAGGCATACTGGTGAATGATTTATTGTATAAATCTTTTATGACTATACTTTCATCTACATGGAATCATGTAATAGATAAACCTCATCACGCAGCAGCTTTTGTAGCTATATGGTATTACATAGAACTCCTGTATATGATGAATATAGCAATATTTTTTTATCCTCCAATGTTAATTTCACTGGTTGGCATTATACTGGGCATTGTGTTAAGCATACATATACTGAAGGTATATATTGGCAACACTATAAATGTTATAATACATATATTTGTGATGGATATTCACATTGCTTATTCAGCAGGTTTGACGATAGCAGCCATACTGTTAGATACTGCATGGTATTCTGTACTGATAGCAGTATTCCGTGATATCATGGCAGTCATAGAATTTCTTCTGGTATATACAATAACGGAAGAGGAATGATGTATACTATGAATACAGGAGCTTTTTTTGGCATTGTCTTTTGTCGCTTGTTTGCAACAAAAGAAAGTGCAAAACAATGAATGTAACAAGCTTTATGATTTGACTAAAAAAATAAATCTCATTTGAATGGTCATTATGTTGATATTTGCATAATGGTGGAGGATATTATATGTTCGAAATTCGTGAAGCTACACTGAGTGATATTGATGATATTGTTACCATACGGATGAAGATGCTGTTTGAATTAGGGAAGCTTGAAACTGAAGAAGGGACAAGGAAGCTCAGGTCATTGACAAGGGATTTCTTTATACGTAAATTTCAGACAGGTGAATTTAAAGTTTTTTGCGCATTAAAAGATGAAACAATTATTGCTACAACTGGCATTCAGTTTTTGGAAAGACCTCCATTATATGAAAACCCGCATGGTATAGAAGCATATATAATGAATGTTTATACCGAACCTGAGTATAGGCGAAAAGGAGTTGCCTCAAAATTGCTGGAAAAAGTTATTGAACACGCTAAAGAAAGAAAAGCTGGAAGAATACTGCTCCATGCTATTGGAAAAGATAAACGTATCTATGAAAAGGCCGGCTTTATATCAACAACGGATGAGATGCAACTATTGCTGCAATACTAACGTAACTATCTTTATGAATGTAACAGACAATTATTCAATACTATCATATTATTACGCATGCACTTTCTTTTAAACATATTAATAATATTTTCAATATCAGTTGCAGTAATATATTTATGCAATCGCTTGAAAATTCCTGCTATCATAGGATTGCTTATTACTGGCATTGTTGTGGGGCCGTATGGACTTCAAATTATGAAATCCACTGCAGATGTTGAACTGTTAGCTGAGATAGGGATTATAACCCTGCTTTTTACCATTGGGTTGGAATTATCTTTTGATGAAATTGCATCACTAAAACGCGCAATAATAGTAGGTGTATTGCAGGTTAGTATTACAATTGTTATTGTTGCTGGTATAATGCTGGTGTGGACTTCTTTTTCACGAGCTATTTTCTTTGGATTTATTGTTTCATTGAGCAGCACAGCGGTAGTGTTAAAAGTAATTCAGGAATTAGCATTATCTGAAAGCCCCCATGGCAGGATATCACTGGCAATTCTTATTGTTCAGGATATTGCAATAGTACCACTCATGTTATTTATTCCATTATTGGCTGGCGTTTCAAAGAATTCAATTCCGGTTGAGATGTTTAAACTTATTGTCAAAGGTGCTTTAATAGTTATTGTTGTTATTGTTCTTGCGCGGTATGTAGTTCCCCGGTTCTTATTTGAGATAGCTAAAACAAGAAACCGTGAATTGTTTGTAATTACAATTATAACGATTTGCCTGAGTGTTACTTTAGCAACGTATTCAATGGGAATGTCAGTAGAATTAGGGGCTCTTCTGGCAGGGATCATTATTGCTGCTTCTGAATATAGTGGCCAGACATTCAGTTCAATGATGCCATTCAGGGATTTGTTTACCAGTTTTTTCTTTATTTCAATAGGAATGTTACTTAATCCTGTCATTGTGGTTTCTAATATGGTAACTGTGGCTAATCTTTCAGTTTTGATACTTATTATCAAGATTATTATTATAGCATCAGTTGTACTTGCACTTGGATATCCATTGCGGATAGCTTTTTTAACTGGTTTTGCTTTACCACAGATTGGTGAATTTTCCTTCATTATAGCTCAAATTGGGATCTCGTATGCATTATTGTCACAGAGAGAGTACCAGCTGTTTCTTTCAATAACTATTTTCGCGATGGGTATCACACCGTATTTGATTAAATATTCTCCGGCATTAGTTGACATGCTTTTGCAATTACCATTTCCTGAAAAGTTAAAAAAAGGATTATCATATAATGCTGACGAAAAAGTTCATGCTCTGCAGGAACATATTGTTATTGTAGGGTATGGCATCAATGGCAGGAATGTTGCGGCAGCTGCTAAAAGTATAAAGATCCCTTACATTATTGTTGAGATGAATCCTGAAACTGTAAAAAAAGAAAAAAAAGAGGGTGAAAATATTATTTATGGTGATGCTTCCCAGGAAGACCTATTACATCATCTTAATATTTCAAAAGCCAGGGTTCTGGTTATAGCAATAGCTGATCGAAGTGCAATGAAAAGAATAATAGTACTGTCAAGGAGAATCAATTCCCATATACATATTATTGTGCGTGCGCGCTTTATAGGTGACATGAGGGAATTAATAGAATTAGGTGCCAACGAAGTAATCCCTGAAGAGTATGAAACATCCATTGAAATTTTTGCACGTGTATTGCACTATTATGGTGTGCCACGGAGCGATATTGAAGCAATGATAGAGTCAATCCGTGCTAAAGGGTATGCAATGCTCAGGAAATTGGATGCTGATACATATAAAGATTTGCCTATTGCAGAAATTGACATGCAGGCAATACGGGTATGCTCTCATTCGCCGGTTACCGGGAAAACTATAGGGCACATGCAATTCAGGAAGCTTTACAAATTTTCCATTGTTGCAATTAAGCGCCTTGATGATATCATTACCAATCCGGGTGCTGATGACAAAATAGAAAATGATGATATATTGTATGTCGTTGGAAAGCGGGAAGATATATCCAAAGCAGTTAAGGAATTGCGTTTAAGCGATACTGCTACAAGCTGTGATTTGTAATAATGTATTTTAATGATTATCTTCTGAAAAGCGATTGACTGTATGAAAAAAAAGATACATAAGATTTTATTGTCAGGGAGACATCGTTATGAAAACAATTAAACCTGCAGATCTGACTTGGGAAGAATTTTTTCCATATGGATATTTTGCAAAGATGCAGAATCCCGGCACAATACATTTTGGCAGCCCGTCTGTAAAATTTTATCGTGATATTATTCAGCTTCCTGTTTTTCACATGACAAATGTATCTTTTTCAATATGTAAGATTGAAAAACGTGATTTTGTTATTCAAAAAATTGAGTGCCATAGCCAATGCTACGAAGGCATTTTACCAATGGATGGCGATGTGCTTATTCATGTGGCGCATGCAACTCAGAATAACGTTCATCCCTATGATGACATCAAAGTATTTTTGGTTCCTCAATATACAATGGTAGTATTGAAAGCAGGTGTTTGGCATCATGCGCCATTTGCTATCAATTCCACTGTTAATGCACTGATAATACTTCCTGAGCGGACGTATGCCAATGATTGTATTCGTGTGGATATACCTGATGAATTTCAGTTAAAGATTTTAGTATAGGCGATAGTAACTATTAATATGTATCTATAATTGTATATAGAAACATAAGGCAGAGAATCAATCCCTGCCTTATTGTCTTGCTACATCTGGCTTATCTTTGCCAGTCGCATAGATGCTTTCATAACTTCTTTGTCGGTTGCGTATTTTGGCATCTTTTCCATCATGCTCGTTGTGAGTTTCTGGCTTATTTCTGCCTGTTTTTGCTCAAGATCAAGCAATTCTTTTGGTAACTGTGCACTTTCATTGTTAAGTTCAGGGTATTTTGCCTGCAATTGTTTGATCTTTGGTTGCAAACCTTCTATTGCATCAGCATACGAGTTAATGGCTTTTGCAATGTCGGTAGCATTTGAAGCAGCATCAATATCCTTGATCAGGGTTTCCTGTGCAGTGATTGAATCCTGCATAAGGGCACGAACATCACTGTATTTGCCAGTTGACAAGCCACAGCTAATTAAAGAAACTGTCACACATAATGATAGAAGTAGTAAAGAATATTTTTTCATAAAACCTCCTTAATGGGTATGGATAGCAGTATATCATGATAGTAAATATGTTCAATAATAATTTTATTATTGACTTTATTAATAGTTTACCTGCAGAATATAAAAAATAAATAAATCATATGAAGGGTATAAATATGGCATTATCACCTGTTACCTGGTTAGCCGTAGGCATTGTGTTAATGGCAGCTGAGATCATCATGCCGGGTTTTATAATTTTCTGGTTTGGTATAGGGGCAGTGATTACAGCTGCACTTGTGTATATTGGAATTTTGCAGTCAGAAATATCACAATGGCTTTGTTTTTTAATTTCATCGGGCACTTTCTTAGTTTTTTGGTTTGGTTATTTAAAAAATAAAATAAAAGTCAAAACAGCTGATGATGCACTTGATGTCACTCTGGCAGGTAAAAAAGGAAAGTGTACACTGGATATCATTCCACCACAAATTGGCAAGGTTGAATTATTTGAGCCGTTTCATGGTGTTACAGTGTGGAAAGCTCAATCAAAAGAATTAATTCATAAAGATGAGCTGATAGTAGTTGAAGGTGCTGATGGTATTAAGCTTATTGTAAAAAAATTATAACAGGAGGTTTTTATGCAAGGTTTGATCATAGCCGTAGCAATTCTTTTGATAATTTTGATTTACAAGGGTGTCAGGATAGTCCCTCAGGCAGAAAACTGGCTGGTTGAGCGTTTTGGCAAATATGCTTCAACCCTGACGCCAGGGTTAAATCTTATTAATCCAATCTTCTCGCGGGTGGCTGCAAAAATTGATATTCGTGAGCAGGTACTTGATCTTCCGCCACAGGGAATCATTACCGAAGATAATGCAACGGTAAAGGTTGATGGTGTTGTATTTTATAAAATACTGGATCCATATAAAGCATTTTATGGTATTGAAAATTTACAGATGGCTATCTCAAATTTAGCATTGACAACACTTCGTTCAATAATGGGTAAGATGACGCTGGATCAATCATTGTCATCTCGCGATAAAATTAATGCTGAACTGCTGACAATTCTAGATCAGGCTACTGATTCGTGGGGCACCAAAATTACGCGTGTTGAAATCAAGGATATTGTTCCGCCTCAGGATTTGCAGCAGGCAATGGCATTGCAGATGAAGGCAGAGCGAGAGCGCCGCGCAACAGTTCTGGAAGCTGAAGCTCAAAAGGAAGCCCAGGAAAAGAAGGCTGAAGGTTTTAAGAGAGCACAGATACTTGAAGCAGAAGCACGAAAAGAATCCGCACAGCGTGATGCTGAAGCACGTGAACGCCTGGCACAGGCCGAGGCAAATGCAATTGAATATGTTGCAAAGTCGCTGAAAAGCACAGGAGGTGATCCTTTACTCTATCTTTTAGGTATGGAATATGTAAAGGGATTAATTAGGTTGGGCGAGTCGCAAAGCAGCCATGTGGTAGTGCTGCCATCCGATCTGGTGGAAAATTTAAAGAGCTTGTTCAAACTAAAATAAGGTTACATCAGATATTTAAATATACTGGTTATATTTTAAGGGTGTGTTTGGAGCACACCCTTGTTGTTTAATTATAATATAGTAGTAAAATAATTTATTTATTGAAAAATATACATTATTCTGGTACAATTACATATCAGAAAATATAGGTACGTATATTTTCCCTTCCTGTCCGGAATAAGCGGGTTTAGAATTTTTAACACATAACAAAAAAAAGTGTAATTGGATAATATTAAAAATTGTTATGAGGCAAGCCATGATGATTGCACCTCTCATACAGCCTGAGATTAGGGAATTTATAGAAAAAAAGGAATTTAGTGTTTTAAAAGAAGTTTTTAGTGAATGGGCTCCAGCCGATTTAGCTGAACTTATAAGCGAGTTGCCTGAAGATGAGCAGGTTATTATCTTCAGATTATTGCCAAAACAGCTTCAGGCCGAAACCTTTGAATATCTGGATTTTGAGGTTCAATCGCACCTTCTTGGAAATCTGGCCAAAAAGCAGATAGCTGATATCTTGAATGATATGTCGCCTGACGATAGAACTGCACTGTTTGAAGAACTTCCAGCTGATATCCTGCGGCAAATGTTAGCATTGATGTCCAGGGAAGAACGTGTTACCGCAATGAGTCTTCTGGGGTATCCGGAAAACAGTGTTGGCCGTTTAATGACCACGGATTATATTGCCGTCAAAGAAAACATGACCATAGCCCAGGTTTTACATTACATCCGTAAATATGGTAAAGATAGCGAAACACTGAACATGCTTTATGTAATAGATGATGAGAGCAAACTTATTGATGAAATAAAAATGAGACAGGTGCTGTTAGCACAACCTACAAGGCGCATAAAAACATTAATGGACCACAAATTTGTAAGTCTCAATGCATTTGATGATCAGGAAACTGCCATACAGGTATTTAAAAAGTATGACTATTACGCTTTACCGGTTGTAGATAATGAAGGGATGCTTTTAGGAATAGTTACCATAGATGACGTACTGGATGTTGAAGAAGAAGAAGTAACCGAAGATATTCATAAGATGGCTGCGGTTGAGGCTTTAGAAGAGCCTTACATAGATGAACCGATATTGCGTTTAACCCGTAAAAGAGCAATATGGCTTATTGTATTGTTTTTTGGTGAACTGCTTACGGCTTCGGCAATGGCTTTCTTTGAAAAAGAGATTGCAAAAGCAGTAGTTCTTGCACTTTTTGTTCCCTTAATTATTTCAAGCGGTGGCAACTCTGGTTCGCAGGCAGCTACTCTGGTTATACGTGCTATGGCTATAGGTGAGATAACACTAAAAGATTGGTGGATAGTATTAAAAAGAGAGATTATTACAGGATTGCTTTTAGGCTCGCTATTAGCTGCAATTGGTTTTATGCGGATAAGTATATGGCAGAAAATATTCAATGTATATGGTGAACACTGGCTTGGGGTAAGTATTTCTGTAGCATGTGCTCTGCTTGGCGTGGTTATGTGGGGAACAGTGGTTGGCTCTATGTTGCCATTTATTTTGCGTAAACTTGGATTGGATCCGGCCACATCATCAGCACCGTTTGTTGCAACGCTTGTCGATGTGTCTGGGTTAATTATTTATTTTAACGTTGCATATTTAATATTAAAGGGGACGTTGCTATAGGAATAGCACAATGGCAAAAGTGACGTGGAAACCCGGAACAATGTTATATCCTGTACCTGCAGTACTGGTGACTTCACATTTCAATGGCATTGACAATGTCTGTACGGTATCATGGGTGGGAACTGTGTGTACTGAACCGCCAATGGTCAGTATTTCATTACGACCCGAACGATATTCATTTGATCTGATTGCAAAGTCAAAAGAATTTGTGATTAATATCCCCGACAGGAAATTGGTAAAAGCTGTAGATTTTTGCGGTGTCCGTTCGGGTAAGGATATTGATAAGTTTGCGATAGTTCATTTGAGTAAGCAGCCGGCTAAAAAAGTAAAAGCACCACTAATAGAACAATGTCCTTTAGCATTAGAATGCAAAGTAACAAGAGTAATTCCCTTAGGCAGTCACCATCAGTTTATTGGGAAAATACTGATGGTACATGCCGATGAAAGGCTTCTTGATAAACAGGGCGCATTGCATCTGGAAAGAGCAGGACTATTATGTTATAATCATGGCTTTTACTGTGTTGTTGATAAACAGATTGGGAAGTTTGGATTTTCGGTGAAAAAACGTAAGAAGAAAAATTAAAAACTGCGCTGTGTTTGACAGCGCAGTTTTTAAAAACCTTATTCCTTAACCTGTGTTGTTAAAAATATCTGGATACTCATCTGATTGATCTGATCCTGCAGTTCTTCAATTTGATCTATATGTATATCTTCATCTTTTAATATACTTTCAAGAACCTCGCGTGTTGCAAAATCTTTGATTTCGCCAGCTAACACAATTGCATCATTGTACGCTTTGATTGCATCTTCTTCAGCTTTGTGGTCATTCTCAAGTTGTTTGGGTACATCTGCACCAATAAATATTTTTCTTAAATTAGTTACTATCGGTAACCCTTCTAAGAATAATATTCTTCCAATGAGTTTTTCAGCATGCTTCATTTCATCAATAGCCCTTTTTTCAAAATGCTTGTGAAGCTTTTCATAACCCCAGTTGTCACACATTTCTGAATGAACCATGTATTGATTGATTGCTGTTAATTCATCAGCCAACAGTGAATTCAATGTCTCAATTAATTTTGGATCCCCTTTCATGATATTTCTCCTTCAAAGTAAATTTTAATTATGCAATCTTAACATCACTACTATTTGTAGTGGCAGATTTTTATATCAAATAATTATCAAATAAAAAAATCAAGCATAAATCAATGGGGAATTATAAAAATTACAATTTTAATTTTATTCCAATGACATGGTGTAAATCATGTGCTCCGCCAGTAAAGTCAATATCAATATCGCGTTTGAATCTGCCTTATCCATGAAATCCTTGTCATAATAATTTACAATTAATGATTGTGCTTTAAGTCCAAATCCAAAATATGTATCGGTTATGCCTGGATATAAACTATCATGCACCATGCCATAACACCAGTAAGGAACAAATGTTACACCGGTTGATGGCATCATGCATCCCGTTACTATACCATTTAATCCCGGTTCCATACCATCGCAGTTCAGTGCCAATATCCCTTTTAGGTTTATCCTATAATCCAGTAAAAGTCCAGCCTGAGACAAAAAATAAAAATTATTATACAATAATGATGTTTGGGATTGTGAGTTGACAGGAGAAATAAAAGATAAATTATTATCATGTTTATTATGTTTTTTTAATGTGCATGATTCCATTTGCAATTTCAATGGATATGAATATAAATAACATTTGTACCAGGGTAGTGAGCAAAAAATACTTTACATTATACAAAGAAAGCGGTCAAAGAAAATAATTTTTTTAAATATATTTCACTTGACATAAAACATTTTTACTCTATTAAATAGAAAACAATAATATTATTTTAACAAAACACAAGGGGGATTTCCTATGAAGTTTTTAAGAAGGTCGCCAATAGTTGCTGTTATAGTGGTAATGGCGCTATGTTTAGGTATTGCGGTTGCGTATGCATTAACAGTTGGGCAAACAGTTCAGAATATTCAGCTGAGAGATGCTGAAAACAACCCTACCATGATACCATTACTGGGAACAAAATTAGTATCAATTTTTTATAATGATGCTGACGCTGCTGATCTTAATGATCCACTGGCTGATGCATTAAAGGCAAAGAATTTCCCAAAAGAAAAGTATGAAGGTATGGGGATAGCAAATTTAAAAGATTCCAAGGCACCCAACTTTATAATCAGAAAAATTATACAGGGTAAAATCAAAAAGTACAATTCAACAATATTAACAGATCCCGATCTTATCCTGGCCAAAGCCTGGAATCTTGGTAATTGCAATAACACATCTGTTGTAATCTTCATTGGTAAGGATATGAAGGTTAAATATGTCCACAAAGGAGCAGTACGTGGCGAAGAAATTAACAAAGTTGTAAAGATGGTTGAGGATTTAATCAAATAGTTTGTGCTATATTGTATTAAGTCAAAAAAAGGGATGTTGCTAAAATACATCCCTTTTTTTATTGTAAAAAAATTTTTAATTTATTCGGGGCGACTGGATTTGAACCAGCGACCCCTAGACCCCCAGTCTAGTGCGCTAACCGGACTGCGCCACGCCCCGAAAGGACTTTATGCTTAACCATATTAATGGCTACATAATAAACATCAAAGAATAAATGCAATCATTTTTTATGATAACTCTTATATTATAGCTCATTTTTTGATAATATAAAAAATCTTATGTTTAAGTTTGTTAATGATAATTCTTATAAAGAAATTATTGACATAAATTTGATTAATCAAATATTGATATATCAAATAATATGTTACAAGGGGTAATTTGGATGTGGTGTACAATGATAGATTAGTATATCTGGTGAAGTTTGGATTTATATCGAAATTTCTTAATTGATAGTGATAAGAATAAAATTAATACCCATTTGTTAATATGGAGTTTACATGTGAACGTTAGAATAGTTGATTCGTGTAAAGTGTATAGCTTTAAATCAGGAATTTTCCCTCCATTTATGTTAGATATATATTTTTACATTGTTGATGGGATTATGATCGATGCAGGCTCATCAAATATAGTAAATAAAGCAAAAAAGGTTTTGGAAAATGAAACTATAAGTGCTGTGGCGATTACTCATATTCATGAAGATCATTGCGGACTTGCATCGTGGATGCAAAATAATAAAAAAGTTCCCATTTATATACATGAACAATCAGTAAATGAAGCGCTACGTGATAGTGATATACCATTATACAGAAGACTTGTATGGGGGAATCGCATGGCATTTAAAGCTTTGCCAATTCCAGAAGTTATTAAAACAAAACATCTAACCTTTGATGTGTACGATGCCCCGGGTCATCATCCGTACCATGTTGTGTTGCATGAAAACAATAAAGGATGGCTTTTTACAGGGGATTTGTTTGTAAGTGCACGTCAAAAGGTGGCATTTAAAGATGAAAATATCAATGACACAATAAAAACACTTACCCGGTTACTATCGCTCAATATTAATACAATTTTTTGTAGTCACACTGGTGTCCATACCAATGGAAAGGAAAAGTTGAAACAAAAGCTTGAATATTTTGTAAACATACAAAAACAGGTAAGAGAACTCAGGCAAGAAGGTTATTCAAATGAAGATATTGATAAAAAGCTATTCCCAAAAAAGAATGCGTGGTCAATTGTTTCGCAGGGTGAATGGTCTTCATTGAATATTATACGGACAGTTGATTAAATTGCATGGAACAGAGACTATATTATAGTTTAACAAAAACACAAAGTAAGATGCAACAGTATGTAAAACAGATATTGGGAAAAAGAGGTATTCGGGCATCGGCTGCGCAATTAGGAATATTATTTCTTTTGAAAGAAAAAAATAATCTATCAATGAGTTATATCAGCAATGAGCTTGAACTGGATAATTCAGCTATTACCCGAAGTATAGACAGGCTGGAAAAATTTGGTTTTGTTAAAAGAGTCATCAACAATAATGACCGAAGAGAATTTTCAATAGAGATTACGGAATTGGGATTACATGAAATACAGATAGCGCAAAAAGTTATCAAAGAAATGAATAATTTTATAGAAAGTAAAATAAAGAAAGAACGTCTTGTTGCATTTAAAGAAATACTGGATGAACTGAATGGCATTTTACGTGAAGAATTACAAAAATGAATTTTTTTGATTTGTATATATTATTTAAATAAAGATTTCTTCTTACTATACCAGAAAATAAAATCTAAATGTGATATTGGTATTTCAATACTTTTACAAAAATCCTGCATTGCATGTTCAATGTCTTTATACCGTTGCGGTGTCAGAGTCTCAGGAATTGTATCAATAACGTGAAAATCCTTAAGGCATCGTAAGATATGCCTGTCAAGGATTGCAAGCTCCAGTCCAATGCCGATGTTTCGCAGGAAATGGCTGGATTCTTTGTATCCTAATCCATCAACACTTGCAACCAGCTTATCTCGTATTGCGTAAATATCACTTCCCTGCAAAAATTTCTTCAATGAGCTATCGCCAAATAAATTAACAGCTTTTTTAATGTATTTAGCTTTGTTATTTTTAAACCTAACCGGATGAATAATTGTGCTGATTTCCTCAATTGTTCCATTATACAGTTTACCTGAATTGAAAAGCTCCAATGCCTTCTCCCAGCACACATTAGCATTGCTCTGTGGAGTAAGCAGACAGAATAAAAGTTCAAGCAAAAGATAATGGGGAGGTGTTTGTTGCCACAGAAGCCTGAAAGAATTAATGCGTAGTTGAATGTGGAATTCCAGTTGATAGCAAAGTTGATGAAGGGTTTGAATGTCACAATTTTCCATCAATGGTGTTAGCAACCTGTATTAAGCTTTCAATTCTGTGCATCAGGGTATCAAGAAATGTACTCCGGGGGTATCGGGAATACAGCGTCATGATCTCGCTGTAATATTGGTGCAGTAAAGCGTTAAGTGTATTTTTAAGTGCCGGATCAGCAACAATGTCATTTAATGTATCGTGTAATTCAACATTCAGGTGCGATAGTTCCTGAATATCGCTTACATCCTGCAAAAAAGTTCGTGAAAGATCAACAAGCATTGAAAGAAGAGCTTCCATAGTATTACTATCTATTC
>DYLU01000111.1 GCA_020721905.1 Leptospira biflexa
AAGCCAGCGCCTTTGCCATTGTTGCACACTTTGGGAGCACAGCAGCCGCAGTTAATATCAATACAATCAGGTTTGTACAATAGTAACTGACAGGCAGCTTCCTGCATGATAGCAGGGTCATTGCCAAATATCTGAATACCAATTGGTCTTTCGTGTGGAGTAAATGTAACAAGATCAAGAGTCTTTTTGTTGTTACGAACAATGCCATCAGCGCTGATAAGCTCGGTGAAAACCATGCCGGCACCAAAAGAGCGCGCAATACGCCTGAATGGCGAATCGGCGTAGCCAGCCATAGGAGCAAGCATTATGGGTTTTTCTACAGGTACGGGAAAACTCATCATCTTATTCTTAATTACATTATGATCAATAGTATACCAATTGTTGGTATGAGCATTATATCCTTTCAATGTAACACATAGTGTATAGCAAATAACAGGAATTATCGAAAAAAAGAAAGGTAAATCTTTAATGCTCTGACCCCATATAATTTCACACGCATCCAATACATAGTTTCATTGTGAGCATGCTGATTATAAAACAGCTACAGCATGGATTGCAAATTTTAACTTGTAATATTTTCCGGGGATAGATTGTTTTATGCTTGATAAAAATAATAAAAAGAGATTGTAATACAATGCTATTCTTGCTATATGAATGGCTGTGGTCTATTGAAAGCCTGAAATAATATTTATATGATATGGTTTTTGATGGTACAGGCTATTACACATTGTTATAAACATTGAATGTTACGTGAGTATGTATTAATGATTTTTTTAAATAGCAAATAAAACCATTATATGTTTAAAGGGGGCAACATGAAAAATTTTTTACTTACTGTCATTACTTTGCTTTTGCTGTGTAGTGTTCCATTGCCTGCACAGGATTTTACTATAATTCAGACAACTGATCTGCATTCACATTTTTTAGGATTTTCGCCAAACATTGATTATACGCCGGATACAATAAACGACGACACTACCGTTGGTGGCTTTGCACGTATTGCTACGGTTATTAATAATATTAAGAAAAGCAGGAAAAATCCTGTATTGCTGCTTGATTCTGGCGATTTCTTGATGGGATCAGTTTTTCATCTTTTATGCCGTGAGGAAGCCTTTGAACTGCGGTTTATGAAAAAAATGGGTTATGACGTCATTACACTGGGCAATCACGAATTTGACCTGTATCCGGATGGTCTGGCGCGCATCATACGGGCAGCGCAAAAGTACAATGCACTGCCTGCAATTGTTGCAAGCAATATTGTATTCAGCGCCGATAGTACCGATGATGATAGCCTGGAAAAAGTCTTTGAAGATGAGCTGATCAAACCATATACAGTGATTACTAAAGGAAAGTTAAAAATTGGTTTTTTTGGGCTCATTGGGAAAAATGCGGCTGAAGTTGCACCCTTTGCATCACCGGTTACCTTTGCCGATCAGGTGGCAACAGCAAAACAGATGGTGGATATATTGCGAAACAAGGAAAAAGTAGATGTGGTAATATGCATTTCCCACAGTGGAATCAGAAAGTATAAGGATAAAGATGAAATTGATGAAGGACGTTCCGAAGACGTTCAGCTGGCTAAAGAAGTCAAAGGGATAGACGTTATCGTAAGCGGGCACACGCATGTGAAAATAAAACAGCCAATAATTGCTGGTAAAACTATCATTACACAGTCATATGAGTATGGTAAGCAGGTAGCTGTTCTTGACTTAAGTTTTACAAAAGATGGTATCGTGTTAAAAGACTATAACTATATTGACATCAACGATTCCATACAAGGAGATCCGTCAATAACTGCTCTCATTAATCAGTTTGCGCAAAGGATTAATCAGGTACTATCGCCGCTAAAACTTACATGGGATAGTGTGCTTGCCAAAACAAAATTTGATTTAACCCTCAATGAGGAAGAAACTAACCTGGGGAATCTCATTGCCGATTCAATACGCTGGTATGTTAACAGTGTTGATTGGGATACAAAAGATCCAGACAGCAGGGTAGCAATAGGTGTTATATCTAACGGTGTAATCAGAGACAACATTGTGGTGGGTAAAACAGGTAAGGTGGTACTGTCGGATGCGTTTGCTGCCATTCCACTGGGCATTGGCATGGATGAAAAAAAGACCCTGGGCTATCCTTTAATTACCTGCTATCTGTATGCATCGGAAATTAAAAAAGCGTGTGAAATTTTAACAAGCATATACCCCTTAAAAGGAAGCGATTATTTTATTCAGGTTTCCGGGATTAAATTTACTTATAACCCCAATAGAATGCTTTTTGACCGAGTAACGGAAATTTGGCTTGGTGACGAACAAAACGGTTATGTGCCGCTTGATTATTCGGATAACAATAAAAAGTTATATCGTGTTGCTGCTGATATCTATAATGCAACGTTTTTAAAAATCATTGGCAACTTTACCTGGCATATTCTTGATATTGTACCCAAGTGGCGCGATGGTACTCCCATTCAGAAATTAACAGATGCGCGCGTTGATGCGGATAAACAAACACCTGGTATACAGGAGTTAAAAGAGTGGCGGGGCGTTATTGAATATATCCGCAGCTTCAGGGATGAAGATGGCGATGGCACTCCTGATATTCCTGCAATGTATAAGGGAACTCTGGGACGAATAGTAGCTGAAGCAAGCCTGAATCCGTATCATTTGCTCAAACGGGGAACAAGGGTAACATGGATAGGATTTGTTGTATTTCTTTTTGTTGTGGCGATAGTTACTGTAATAGCAGTGGCAGTGGTAAGGAAAGTCAGAAGGTAGCTTCAGTGTATCAATATACTGAATAGCTTTGCTGCATGCGATGTTCTATCCCGTTGCATGCAGCAATAAAGCAGCACAGAACATATTAATGATTAATAGCAGGAAGATGGAGTACTGCATACGTACCATTGATGGTGATCCGCCCTTTGGTAAGGACTATCACGCAGTGCTATTACGAAGGGCATCTATCCCCATAGATGCAGTCAGGCCGCAGATTATCACAGCGGAAACTTTTGCTAAATTAGATGAATTGCGTGCATACCGACATAAGTTTAAGGATATCTATCTGTATTTAATAACTCCGGCACGAATAATTGAACTGGCACATGAAGTCATTTCTGTAATTGAACAGTTTTCACAGGATATTACTAATTTTTGTGCATATATACAAAAGCCTTAAGAAAATAGTTAGACGTAAAAAAAATTTAAAAAATTATAAAAATCTTTTAAATTTTTTTCTCCTCAAGCGTTGTATATAAAAAACACGCAAGGAGGAATACTCATGCTTTCACAGGCAAAGTCACTTGTTATTCATGGTATTGATGCCCATCTTATTGATGTTGAAGTGGATATTGTTAAGGGGCTTCCCAACTTTACCATCGTGGGATTGCCTGATTCAATAATCCGCGAGTCAAAAGACAGGATTCGTTCAGCTATTGAAAATTCAGGTTTTGAATTTCCACCAAAAAATTTTATTGTTAACTTAGCTCCTGCCGGCTATCGCAAGGAAGGTTCTAACCTGGATTTACCCATTGCAGTTTCAATACTCATAGCAACGGGGCAGGTGGATGGTGCACGGCTTGATATCCCCATGGTGGGGGAGCTTTCACTTGATGGCAGGGTGCGCCCCGTAAAAGGGGTTATTTCCATGGCTATTGCACTGTACCAAGCGGGTTTTCGTGAATGTATTGTACCCTATGAAAATCGCAATGAAGCAACGGCAATTGAGGGTATAACAGTATTTCCAGTAAAAAATATTGTTGATGCAATAGAAGCATGCCGTGGGATGATGGAGGCATGTACAACGCATATAAGTGATAACAGTGCTCACAATGGATACCTTGATATGGCCAGTGTCATGGGACAGGAAACGGCAAAAAGAGCACTTGAAATAGCAGCTGCAGGCAGGCACAATATTTTGCTGTATGGGCCTCCGGGTTCAGGTAAGACCATGCTTGCAAAATGTGTACCCGGTATACTGCCACCGCTTTCAAAAGAGCAGGCAATCACAACCACAATGATACATTCAGTTGGCGGTACACTTCCAGCAGGGCAGGGACTTATGTATACACCGCCATTCAGATCACCTCACCATACCAGTTCAGATGCTGCACTTGTTGGAGGGGGTAAAATTCCAAATGTTGGTGAGGTGTCGCTTGCTCATAACGGGGTGCTCTTTTTAGATGAGTTTGTTGAGTTCAGGAATGATGTGATACAGGCGCTGCGTCAACCGCTTGAAGATTGCCAGATTACCATATCGCGTGCAATGGGAACCATGACATTCCCTGCGGATTTTATGCTGGTTGCATCCAGTAATCCCTGTCAGTGTGGCTATCTCTTTGATCCTGAAATACCGTGTAAATGTTCGCCCAGTAAAATACGCAGTTATTTTAGTAAGATTTCAGGACCAATTCTTGATCGTATTGACATTGAAGTGCTTGTGGGTAGAGTACCATATAAGGATTTACTGGGCAAGGGGCAAGCAGAAAACTCTGCTGCAATACGGGAGCGTGTCATACATGCCCGTGCAATCCAGGAACAACGCTTTAAAGGAAGAACAACCACCTGCAATGGCCGTATGACCAGTGATGAGGTAAAAGAGTTTTGCGCAATCAACGCTGAATGTGAATCAATACTTGAGCTTGCAATAAAGCGCATGAATCTATCCGCACGAAGTTTTTTTAGAATACTTAAAGTATCCCGTACCATTGCGGATTTAGATAGTGCAGAAAATATTGAAAAGCGTCATATATTAGAAGCACTGTCATACAAAAATTTACAGCGGTATTATGATGTGTAATTAATATAACCCTAATTAAGAAATAATGTGCAGGGATAGTACTATTACATGATGTATTGACTCACAACTAATAGTATGATACAATTTAAAGCAATGATGAACTTTAGCAGGAGGTGCATGTACTACCTGTTATGGAGCAAAATCATTTATGGTTTATATGAAGGGGTTTGGAGAATTAGCGTTGAGGTTGACATGGAATTTACCAAATGAGCTGATGGGTTTAGCAGCAGGATATGGAGCCATACAGATAGGTGGAGCAATAACTGAGATGTGGGAAAATGTGCAAATGGTTTCTATCAAAGATGTAGATTGGGCATTTACTATGGGAAGCAAGGTAATTGGTAGTTCTTTTAGTACTGATCCAAAAATGAGAAAACATGAGGAAGGACATTATTATCAATCATTAATCTTAGGGCCAATGTACTTACCAATTGTTGGGGTTCCAAGTGTAGTTCATTACATGAACACTGCTCCTAACTATTCAGCAAATTTTTTTTTAAAGGAGAAAAAAAATACTATTAATTTTAAA
>DYLU01000112.1 GCA_020721905.1 Leptospira biflexa
ACAATGATGGTGCTGAAACGTTTGATGTGGCTCATGGCAATGGCGGTGTTGATGCAGGTATCAATGCCGTTAAAAAGATAACCGGTACGTCAGCCAAGATTGAGTCATTCAATTTAGTTGCTATCACTGGCGGATCAGATGCATTGTGTGAGGTAACGGTAACGGTAGTTGAAGAAATAAACGGGCGACAGCTCAAAGTATTTGGTAATGGTGTCAATATTGACATTTCGGTAGCGGGTATCCTTTCATTTGTTGATGCATTGAATAAGCTTGAATATATAAAGCAGCGCAACCATATTAGAGAAGAGATTGAAGCAAAGTTGTAGGATACACCATTGTTTTTGCCAGTAACAAAAGAAGAAGCCTTACAGCGAGGATGGAATCACGTTGATATTATTCTGGTGACGGGTGATGCATATGTTGATCACCCGTCATTTGGTATTGCCGTCATTGGCCGTGTTTTAGAAAAAGCAGGCTTTTCAGTTGGCATTATACCAATGCCCAACTTTTCAGACCCATCATCCATTGATGTGTTTGGCAGACCCAATCTTTTTTTTGGCGTAACCAGCGGTAATATCGATTCAATGCTTTCACGATTTACTGCCTTTAAAAAGATACGAAACGATGACCCTTATGTCCCGGGTGGTAAGGGTGGAGTAAAACCTTCCAATGCGGTTATTACCTACTGTAATCTTATAAAACAGCGGTTTAAGGATGTACCCATAGTTATTGGCGGAATTGAAGCATCAATGCGAAGACTGCTGCATTATGATTTTGTTCAGGATAAACTTAGGCGAAGCATTCTCTTGGATAGCCGTGCTGATATCCTTGTGTATGGCATGGGCGAATATCAAATTGTCAGGATAGCACAGCGCCTGTCAGGGGGTCAGAGCCTGCAAGGGATTCCCGGCACAGTAACTATCGCCAAACAAAAACCCTATGATGCTGTTGAACTACCCCCTGAAGAAGATGCAATGGCTAACGTGGAATCATTGCTTGCTATGTACAGGATTTTTTACCGCAATTTCAGCAAAAAAGTAATAGCACAGGAGAGTGGTGGTAGATACCTTATCCATACGCCGCCACCTGCTTTAACCCAGCAAGAACTTGATGCGTATTATGAATTGCCGTATGAGCGCAAACCTCATCCAGTCTACAAGGACACCATACCAGCGTATGAAATGATTAAGTATTCTATCACTGCGCATCGTGGATGTGCAGGCGGGTGCTCGTTTTGTTCGCTTACTTTGCATCAGGGCAAGATGGTGGTTTGGCGTTCGCCTGATTCAATAAAGCGGGAGATAGTTACTGTGTCAAAACGCAAAGTGCATATCAGCGATATTGGCGGACCGTCGGCAAACATGTATGGATTTACGTGTGCTATTGGCGGATGTAATCGTGAAAGTTGTGTATTTCCTGATGTGTGCAAAAACTTACGGTTGGAAACACATGGATGGCTTGCTCTTATGGAGGATGCTCTGACCCTGCCCAATGTGAAAAAGGTTTCTGTTGGATCAGGTATACGGTACGATCTGTTTATGCAGGGGGACAATGCTAAAAAAAATCTGGAATTTCTTGTTAAAAATTTTGTCAGCGGTCAGCTTAAGATTGCTCCGGAACATACGGATGCAACAGTGCTCAGAGCCATGCGCAAGGTAAGTGCTATCCCGCTTGAAGAATTTGCAGGGGTATTTAATGCTGCATGCAAACGCCTTGGCAGGGAGTATTATCTGGTGCCCTATTTGATGACATGCCATCCCGGAAGTACCAATAGCTCTGTGCTCAGGATGCGAAGGGATATTGAACATATATTTGGCTATGTGCCGTATCAGTGCCAGGCATTTATACCACTGCCCATGACACTATCGTCAATACAGTATTACACAGGCTCTGACCCCTTAACAGGAGAGAAATTTTTTGTGGAAAAGAAAGCACAATTACGCAAAAAGCAGCATGCGATGTTAACAACAAAGTTAAAGATTTAGTATATCAGTTGACATTTTACTGCCGTACGCTATAATATGACATAATCATGACAATCCGGAGTAACTATCGCACATAAAAATTTTTTTAATGTTTTTTAACATTTCTTTTTATATTTTTGCAGTATTAGCGTTATATATTGGTATAAACCACACTATGAGGTAACAATCATGAGCGAACAAAAAGAACTCAATCAAAAATCTCAGGCGCTGGAATCCGCTATTTTGCAAATAGAAAAGCAGTTTGGCAAAGGCTCCATTATGCGGCTTGGCGATGAGCACGCAAAGATGAAAGTACCAGCCATTTCAACAGGATCACTGGAGCTTGACATTGCACTTGGGATTGGTGGTATACCACGGGGAAGAATTACCGAAATATACGGACCGGAATCATCAGGGAAAACAACACTGACATTGCATGTCATTGCCGAAGCGCAAAAGCAGGGTGGTATTGCGGCATTTGTTGATGCTGAACATGCACTTGATCCGGTATATGCAAAAAAATTGGGCGTCAATACCGATGAGCTTTTAGTATCGCAGCCGGATACCGGTGAGGAGGCTCTGGAAATCACGGAGTCTTTGGTTCGCTCGGGCGCTATAGATATTGTTGTCATTGACTCGGTTGCTGCTCTGGTCCCACGAGCTGAAATTGAAGGTGAGATGGGTGATGCACATATGGGTTTGCAGGCACGCCTTATGAGCCAGGCATTGCGTAAACTTACCGGGGTCATCTCAAAATCAAAAACAAGCGTCATATTTATTAACCAGATTCGTCACAAGATTGGTGTTATGTTTGGCTCACCTGAAACAACCACCGGAGGTAATGCGCTGAAATTTTATGCTTCTGTGCGGCTTGATATACGCAGGATTGATACTCTGAAAGCGGGTGAAGATGCAATTGGAAATAGGGTGAGAGTAAAGGTTGTAAAAAACAAGGTTGCTCCACCATTCAGACAGGCGGAATTTGATATAATGTACGATAAAGGAATATCGCGTACCGCCGGTATACTTGATCTTGGTGTTAAGTTCAACATAGTACAAAAAGCCGGCACGTGGTATTCATATAAGGATGAACGCATTGGCCAGGGGCGTGAAAATGCAAAAAGTTTTTTAGATCAGCATCCTGATATTGCCAGAGAGGTAGAGGAAAAGATTAAAGAGCAAGCTGGTTTGCTTGAAAAAGAAGAAGCAAAAGCGTAATAGAATAGCATAATGCCGCGACGAAATTTAAAGGACATACAATCACAGCCGGATGACAGAAATTTGCCAATTGACAAGGTTGGTGTTAAAGACATTACCTATCCGGTTGTGGTGCTTGATCGCGCAGACGGGTTGCAACATACCGTTGCGCGTATCAACATGTATGTGGATTTGCCTGAACATTTCCGCGGCACACATATGTCCCGTTTTGTTGAGGTGCTTAACCGGTACCAGGGTGGCATAAGCACAAAAAATGTCCGCGATATCCTGGAAGATTTAAAGAAAGAGCTCAACGCAAAGACATCCCATGTGGATATTGAATTCCCATACTTTATAACAAAAGCAGCACCGGTCAGCGGTCAGAAATCTAAGATGGATTATATATGTACCCTGCAGGGTGATTCATCAGTTGATTATTACACGTTGCAGGTTAAGGTGCCGCTTTTGTCAGTATGCCCATGTTCCAAAGAGATAAGCCGGTATGGGGCACATAATCAACGCAGTATTGTCAGTGTTTCGGTACGTGCAAGTGAGATACTGTGGATTGAAGAGCTTATTGAACTGGTAGAAGAATGCGGTTCAAGCCAGATATATGCATTACTCAAGCGAGAGGATGAAAAATATATAACTGAGCATTCGTATGAAAATCCGGTGTTTGTAGAAGATATCGTACGAAATGTAGCCGTGAAATTGCTGGCACATCCAAAAGTGCTGTGGTTTTCTGTTGAAACCGAAAGCATGGAATCAATACATAACCATTCTGCATATGCGCAGATAGTGATAGATAAAACCAAAAAGCTTTAGTTTAATATTGCGGTATATCCAGATCAGTATCGTAGAGTTTTCGCGGTAAAATTAAAAATAGCATGAGCATGGTTAAGCTTAAAATGATAAGTATGGTCATGCCCACAATAATAATCATCTGATTTTTTAATTCATTAATACGCTTCAATGATACACCAATCCTGAATGCGCCAAAATGCTCGCCTTTAACAAAAACGGGTGCTGAAATATCCCACATTATTTCACCGGTATCACGATTATACAGCTGTTTTAAGGTTCCGGGTCCAATAAACCGTGATGCTTTGAGCCCTACCATGTCATTAAATATTCGTTTGGATCGGCTGTATTTAAGATTGTAAACAGGGTCAGTTGTTTCCTGTTTTGCATATTTGCTGTTGTGGGTGGGCAGATACCCGTTTATATCAACCAGTGCTGCAAATTCAAGATCTTCATCTTTCAAAAATTCATCTTCAATTTTCTGGATGTAACGGTCAAATATTGCGTCATATCTGGTTCTGAACTTCTGTGGATTTGTATCCGGTATGGGGATATAATTTCGGTCAAGAACCTGTTCTTTGGTAAGTATGTGCGTGTCAATCATCATGTCTATAATTTCGCTCATGACACGTGCACCAACCAGTGCCTCAATGCGGCATTTTTCAAAAAGCTGCTTTTCAAAGTTAGTAAATGTGCTTGATATAATAAAATAGGCACCAACACACAGTAACAGGCAAAGGCTTAAAATAATTAAAATTTTATTTTTCAGTGTCATAAAACAGCCTCGGGATTATCAGGATTATAAACATACCAGCAACAAAGTATACATTCAAATAAACATCATTGTCAATTATTTTATATTGTTATTTCTATTTTAATCGTATCTCTGAAATGAATTTAGTATGGGCGATAGTTACCGGTAAAAAACTCATTGCTGTGATGCAGAAATCCAGACTGTTTCAATGATACAGGATAATAATCCTGATAATGAGAACAAGGATAAATTACAATATTCTAACCGAAAGGTAAGTTCTATCAGTAATGCCAATAAAATAAATAAAGCTATATAATAATGTTTGACATCTTTTTATTTTTTTAAGAGTATATAATATGGAGGATGCTATGAAGAAGATTATTATCATTGCACTGGTGTTTCTATGCACTGCTTCCTATGCACGGACAACGATTACTGTGACACCGGATGGTGGCGTAACGGTACCATCGGATTCAACAGATTCCATTGAACAGCAATTACAGGATATTACCGATAAAAACGGAAAATTTATTG
>DYLU01000113.1 GCA_020721905.1 Leptospira biflexa
AAGAAGTATTCCATGATAGTTGAGTGGGTATAAAAAAATAAAAAAGGGGTCAGAGAGTATTTTTTGTAATACTACATATATTTATCATTGACAAATACTTTCAGCAAAATAATTTGGTTGATGACCAATATTTTAAATCTACAGCCAAGAGAGTGGCCTGGATAAATTAAACAAATACTATATAATCCATAGAAAGGGGGATTGGAAGCCTATGAGTTTGTATCAAAAAGTGTATGATGAATCTATTAATAATCCGGAAAAATTTTGGTCTGAGGCTGCAAAGAATATTCACTGGTATAAGCCATATACCAAAGTACTTGATGATACTCGTAAGCCTTTTTACCGATGGTTTGTGGGTGGGCAACTTAATACATGTTATAACGCACTTGACCGTCATGTTGAAAGCGGCCGCGGTGAACAGGTTGCGCTCATATACGATAGTCCTGTTACGAATACTATCGTAAAGTTTACTTACAAAGAAATGCTTGATAAAGTATCACTATTTGCAGGAGCTCTGGAAAAATACGGAATAAAAAAAGGTGACCGGGTTATTATCTACATGCCAATGATACCTGAGGCTCCTGTTGCAATGCTGGCCTGTGCTCGAATAGGAGCAATTCACTCGGTAGTTTTTGGTGGATTTGCACCAAATGAGCTGGCAATACGTATTGATGATGCAAAACCAAAGCTCATTGTATCTGCCTCATGCGGTATTGAAGGTAAAAAAGTTATTGAATATAAGCCTCTTTTAGACAAAGCAATTGAAATTGCCAACCATAAACCCGAACATTGCATTATATTCCAACGACCTCAGGTAATATCACCTCTTATTGCCGGAAGAGATATAGACTGGAATGAAGCCATACGTGATGTAAAGCCAGCTGAATGTGTACCTGTTGCATCAACCGACCCATTATATATACTGTACACTTCCGGGACTACAGGAATTCCTAAAGGTGTTGTACGGGATAATGGAGGACATGCTGTTGCATTACACTGGAGCATGAAAAATATCTATGGCATTGAACCGGGTGATGTTTGGTGGGCAGCTTCAGATGTTGGTTGGGTTGTTGGGCATTCATATATTGTGTATGGTCCATTATTGTATGGTGCAACAACAATTCTGTATGAAGGCAAACCTGTTGGAACTCCAGATGCAGGAGCATTCTGGCGTGTTATCTCCCAGCATAAAGTGAAAGCATTATTCACAGCTCCCACAGCTTTCAGAGCAATTAAAAAAGAAGACTCCAGTGGCGAATTTTTCAAAAAGTATGATCTATCTCAATTTAAATATTTATTTTTAGCAGGTGAACGTCTTGATCCCGATACGTATTACTGGGCATCTAATCTGTTACAAAAACCCGTCATTGATCACTGGTGGCAAACTGAAACCGGTTGGCCAATTGCTGCAAATTGTGTTGGCATAGAATTGTTACGCATTAAAGCAGGTTCTCCAACCAAACCCGTTCCCGGCTATCAGGTACATATTATCAACGAAGAAGGCAAACAACTGCCAAATGGAACTGAAGGTATTGTTGTAATAAAACTTCCGCTCCCTCCGGGAACACTTCCAACATTATGGCAAAATGACGATAAGTTCCGGGAGTCATATCTGGATATATATGATGGATATTACTTCACAGGCGATGGGGGGTATTATGATGAAGACGGATACCTGTTTATAATGGGAAGGATTGATGACGTAATAAATGTTGCCGGTCACAGACTTTCAACAGGTGCCATGGAAGAAGTAATTGCAAAACACCCTGATGTTGCAGAATGTGCTGTCATTGGAGTGGAAGAGAGCTTCAAGGGCCAACTACCTGTTGGATTTGTTGTTTTAAAAGAAGGTACAACCAAAAGTCATGATCAAATTAAGAATGATCTGGCACAGATGGTTCGTGAACAGATTGGCGCCGTTGCCTGTTACAAAACAACGCTGATAGTTCAGCGTTTACCAAAAACCCGTTCCGGAAAAATTTTGCGTGGAACCATGCGTAAAATTGCTGATAAAAAGCCATACACCACCCCATCAACTATTGATGATCCGGCTATTCTGGATGAAATACAGGATGCACTGTCAAAAATTACAGTTAGCGCATAGTAAATAAAAACGCCGGTTTCATACCGGCGTTTTTTTATTCAATTTTATTTGTATTTGTCCATATATTCATTTCATCAGCTTTTTTGATTAATTCATCCCTGAAGTCTGGATGAGCAATACTGATCAATGCCTCAGCTCTTTCCCATGTTGACTTTCCCTTGAGCTGTACTGCGCCATATTCTGTTACTACATACTGCACTATGGATCGGGGAACTGTGACAATAGAACCTTGCGGCAATGTGGGCACAATTCTTGATACCAAATTGCCACCTTTATCATTATATGTTGACGACAGACAAATAAATCCTTTACCACCATGAGAACCAAATGCACCAAAAATAAAATCAAGCTGACCCCCGGTACCGGATTTATGAGCTATCCCTGCTGACTCTGAACAAACCTGACTGAATAAATCAACAGCAATAGCATTATTAACCGCAACCACTTTATCATTGAGGGCTATAATTCTTGGGTCATTAATATAATTCACAGGATATGATGCACAGGTTGGGTTGTGATGCAGGAAGTCATATAATTTATTGGTGCCCATGGCAAAGGTATAGCTCATCTTATACTTATCAATATTCTTTCTGGCACCTGTAACTCTACCTGCATGGTAAAGGTCAACATATGAATCAACAAGCATCTCAGTATGAACACCTAAATCCTTGAGGTCACTTTCAGCAATCATTTTTCCAACAACATTAGGTAATCCACCAATACCAAGTTGCAGGCATGCTCCATCTTCAATCTGTTCCAGAAGATGTTTTGCTATTTGCTTATCTATGTCAGTCGGTTCCAGTGCAGGTATTTGTGGCAGCGGCAGGTTTTTACCTTCAACGATATGATCCACGCGTGAAATATGAATTGATTCCTGATTTCCTCCCAAACAGTATGGGACATGTTCATTAACTTCCACTACTATCTTTTTTGCCTTTGTTACAACAGCTGACGTTACTGAATTTGCAAGGCCATAATTGAAATAACCTCGCGGGTCCATTGGACCAACAGTTAAAAATGCTGCATCAAAATCTAAATATTTTCTGATTACACGTGGTCCCTGATGATAGGTAATAGGAATATAATTACAAAGATGCTGATCATATAATCTTCGTGAGATAGTTCCAAAATGGAAATCATTCAAAATGAAATGTTTTTGGTCGCGATCGGCTTCTACTATTTTAGGTACGCGCATATAACAAACACTTCGGACATCTACATTGCGCAATTCATCAACGCGTTTTGATAATGCTTCATCAATAGCTTCAGGGAATAATACAAATTCGCCGTAAAACACCCTGTCGCCTGATTTTACTAAATTAGCTGCTTCTTCTGCAGTAATTTTCTTCTTTTCATATTCCCATTTTTCAATGTCACCCATAGTGTTCTCCATTCAGGAAATTTTGAGACAACAACTGATATATAATAATTCAACCTTTACGTCATTCTAAAAAACTATGTTATTTATAATTTAGTTATCATATAATTTATTTTATTGATATATTATATACAACATAAAACATCTATATTGAATATAGCATATACAATTTTGTATTTCTAATTTTTATATATGATATTGCAAATATTATGAATAAATGTAGATCTGTTATATACCATCCGGAAGGTTACAATTAATTGCAAAAAATTTATGTATAATCTCATTCCATCCCCCTCTTTTTAAACAAAGGCGAGGGAGAATTTGAGGTGGTGAGGTGATTATTAAAATTAGTTATTTAAATCATGCACAGTCTTTAAAACTCAATATGCCCCGTACAGCTCATCCGGAAAAAAGAATTCTTTAAAGATACCTTCTCTATTTCTTCAAATCCTGTATGGTCTTAAAAATTCTCTTTGCTCTCCACTCATCCAATGTAAAGACATACTTACTTTTTGAGCTGGTACATATATATCGGTTGTTTTCATATTCTTTATGGATAACCAGATTGATTTCTTCGGATTTTTGGGAATCATCACCTTTTACTGAAACAGCAATTGAAGCAATTTTACCCGTCAGTGTCTTGGTATTAACATCAGGGAATGAATATGCTTTCAGCGGATCAAACGTATATAACATCTCCTTAACTTTATTGTTGTCCAGTGTAACTGCAGGCTGTTCTTTACATATCCACTGCTCTTCTTTTTCAACTTCTTTTGGCTTATCCTGCTTATCGTTTTGCGCAGTGCCGGTTTCCTCTTTTTTCTTTTCAACAATTATTTTCTGTAGCGTCAATGTTGCATTTTTATACCATAATTTTACCGTATCAATCTTTGATATATCAATCTGGACAATATCCTTATTGCGCAATTCATCTATTGTTTTATTGAAATATGAATCTAACGTATCTTCTGCAAGATAAACCTTTGGATCGCCTTCTAATCGAATATATGTGTGGCGATAGGTGCTCCCCTTTTTGCCAATATAAACATCACGTACGATTTGACCATTACATGTAACCTGTACCCGTATTGCATGGTCTTTGTCAAGCTCATATCGTTCATAATGTGGTTTTTCACTGATCAGATCGGTAATCCTCAGATCTTTTATCTTATTCACCATATTGGCGATGATATTTTTATCAGCATCAAATTCATTTACCCTCCAGCTATCGCCATCCTGTTTTATCAGTATTACCGCTTCACCTTTTTTTAGTACAAGCTCAGTTATGGGACTTTTTATGGTTGGCAGTGTAACTATGGTCTTTGTTATCAAAGAATTAATGATAAGATATCCAGCCAGAACAGCTATTACCACAATACTGATAAGAATATTTTTTTTCTTTTCCATACCTGCACCTCTTTACTGAATTATCTCATACTGGAAAATTGTTCTTCTATGCGCCTGCGGCGAATGTTACGACGCCACATATACAATACCCCGGCAAGAATTACTAAAAGAGGCAATCCAGCAATGTTTATACCTTTAATGATACTTTTTGCAGTATCAGACGTTTCTTTAATTGGATTAAACGATAAGCCCTTACTTTGCATCTGCGGGATGTCATAGTTGCCCTGCAAATAATCAATCACGTTGTGCATGAACACTGCATTAGGCGATTTTCCTTCTTCATCTATAATGTTACGTCCCGTTATTTCTGATGTTCCCGCAACAAATA
>DYLU01000114.1 GCA_020721905.1 Leptospira biflexa
ATGAAAAATATTTAACAAAAAAATGATAAAAATTTGTTATTTGTGCACACATTGTGAATGAAAAAAATAATACTACTTTTTGTAGTAACTATCGCCACATAATTATGAAACGGTTGGCGCAAAGAAATCAGGCTGGCAGGTGCTCTGCTTAACCATGGACCACAGGTAGCCTTTTGGGTCAATACGTTTGCGCTTTCTTGTAACAAGTGTAAGAGGAATATAGGTATAGTATGAATGCCAGCTTCCTACAACAAACCCTGTTTTACCAGCCATTGCTCCGTGAACAGCGTTTTGTGCAAGCATAATACAATAGACGGCGTCATCACTTGATGCAGGCACGCTTCTGACCAGATAACTTGTGTCAATATATTTGATAGTTACCGGTATGGCGCGCTCTTTACAATAGGTGCTAATTTTATCTTTTAACAGTAAACCAATATCGCCATACTTTATATTGCCGGAGGCATCGGTTTCTTTGGGACCGGTAAAATATTCCTGACCTGCTCCTTCGGATACTACGATGAGGGCGTGACCGGCTGCATACAGGCGCTTTTCCAGGTGCGGCAAAAATCCATATGGCCCATCTAGCTCAAAATGGACTTCAGGGACCAAGCAGTAGTTTACCTCATTGGAAGCTAACGTAACATAGGCAGCAATGTATCCTGCATCGCGTCCCATAACCCGCACAATACCAATACCGTTTTTTGCACCAATTGCTTCAGCATGTGCGGCATATATAGCCTGTGCTGCAGTTGACACCGCAGTTGAAAAACCAAATGTTTTATCAACAAACCAAATATCATTGTCAATAGTTTTGGGTATCCCAACTATTGCTATAGGGAGTTTCCTTAGTTTAACTTCCTGATATATGTCATACGCACCACGTAATGAGCCGTCGCCACCAATGATAAAGAGTATATTGATGCCGTGTTCCGCCAGTGTATCTACGATTTCTTTTTCATCCTGATGGCCACGTGATGAACCCAAAATAGTCCCTCCTTTTTCATGAAGGTCGTGTACAAATGCAGGGGTAAGATCAATAAACGAATGTCCAAAACGTTTTACAAGCCCTTCAAAGCCATAGCGCACACCAAAAATTTTTTTTACACTGTACTGGAAATTGAGCATGCGCACAATCCCCTGTATTACGTTGTTAATTCCGGGGCATAGCCCCCCGCAGGTTACTATGGCTGCGGCTGTAGTGCTGGGGTTAAAAAAAATTTTTTTTCGCGGACCTGCATTTTTAAATGAGGCGATAGTTCCTGTTGTATGAAACGATTGCTCTAACAAGTGAGCTTCAATGTCAATGGCAATGCGCTGACCTTCATCAATAAACTTTGATATTTTTAAAGGGGATGTATATCTGCATTCACCCAGTGAATCGATTATGGTGTCATTGATTGAAATTTGTTCATTCATAACATTCAATCTGATATTCTATATGTTTAATCAATACCAAATATATCAAAAAATTTTAATGATGCAGGATAGTTTTGTTTTTTATACAGTCAATTGAAAAAAAATCTCATACTCTAATGTATACTTGAATTAAAGCTATTTTTATCACATGTTTCAATTCAGGGGGTCTGGCTTTTTGTTTTTTGTATTATTTTGGGGTGTATTCCCCAGTAAAATTTCCCTGTTTGGATATTATCCTCTCTACAAAATTCAAAACAATAGTTCCTGTACCGATAACTATCGGTATAATAATCTTCTTCCGCAATTTTACTATCTAAAAAACGCAAAAATTCATTTAAAATATTGTTCAGACAAAATTCAATAACCTTTGCCAGCGACATCTTCCACACCTTACATATATCCATAAAAAATTCGTATTCATCAGCAAAAAGCATTAAATGAAGTCGTTTCCAGGTTGTTCCTCGATTTCGATATGTAAGGCATTTAAATGTTGCAGGCGGCACCAAATCTATTTCGGCAGCAAAACCAATCAAAGCTGATAAAAAAGAGCAAATGGACATGTCATATTGTTCTGATAGTGATTGAATAAGCTGATAATGTTCTAAAGAAAGGCATGTTGTGGTTTCAATTTCCATTGTATTCCTCCTTAATTATCTCTGTATTTTTTTCTAAAATGTACTATACAAAAATAGTGTAAAAAGCAAGCATTATTTATCAAAAGTTTTTAATAATTTTTAATAATTACCGATAACTATCTCACACTGAATAATGAAATACACATAATTTTAACGAGTTCTTAATTTTTTTTTCTTTACACTTTTTTAAAGTTATAAAGTATTATATAACAATTGATAATGAAATATAAAAACTTTTGATTTAGTGTTGAAATAGCTTATATTATAAGAAGATGAAATACTGTGCTGTATGTATTTTAATTTTTTGAAAAAAGTATATGAAAGGCAATTTTTATAAAGCAATAGTTACATTTAACCATGTCATAGATGGTAATGTATAGTAATAATATTTTATTGCAAGGAGTTTTGCCATGAGTAAATTAAAACTATTAATGTATTTAAGCCTGATTTTTTTATTTTCTTGCTCAAAAGAAACCAGGCAAGAAGTATTAAAAATCCAGTCATTTTTTGGCAATGTAACAGTACAGGTGCAGAATACTACCCGTGTGCCGGAAATTGGACAGATACTGTCTTTGAATGATGTCGTTATGACAGGAAAAGGGGCAATTGTTGATTTGATTTATCGCGATGCCGGTATCATCAGAATAAATGAAAATACAACTGTTAAGATTGAATCGCTTATGAAAGAGAAGAATGATGATGTTGTTCTTACTATAGATACCGGTAAAACGTTTGCTACCTTAGGAAAGTTAAAAAAAGGTGATAATTTTGCCTTAAAGTCAAAGACGGTTATAGCTGCTGTTCGCGGGACATCGTTCAGGATGGTTGCAAAAAAAGAAGGTGCCAGTGTTGATGTCGTTACGGGTAAAGTGATGGTTAAGCCCTTAAGCAATAATACAGTGGTGGAAGATGTTGAGGTGGTAGTTGAGGAAAACCAGACAGTAGCTGTTGATACAAAAACCGTTGAAACTATCGTGCAAAAAATAGAACAATCAAAGGATGAAAAAATAGAAAAGAATGAACAGCAAAAAATTGCTGAAGAAGTCAAAGAAGCTCTCAAGCCCGTTGAAACTTCAGAAGAAACTATAAAAGAAATAAAGCAGGAAGTAAAAGATATTCCCGTAGTTGCTGAAGTCCATGAAGAAGTGAAACAGGAATTACATAAAGTTTTAGAAGATGAAGATGCGCAAAAACGTGAAGAAGAAAAGTTAAAGAAAGAACAGGCTGAAAAAGAGCGTCAACAAAAAGCTTTGGAGCTTAAATTGAAAAAAGAGCAACTTGCAAAAGCAAAAAAAGAAAAGGAAGAGCGTGAAAAAGTAGAAAAAGAAAAAAAGATAAAAGAGGACAGGGTAAAAAATATCCCAACGCTTTAAAACAATAGTAAATATTTAGAAGCTCCATAGTTTATATGCTAATTCATATACTATGGAGCTTTTACATTTACATAATGTATCCCTGTGGCGTAATTCTGTTACTATCCTGAAAAACATTAATCTGACCATCAACCGTGGAGAGCAGTGGGCTGTGCTTGGCCCCAATGGTTCGGGAAAATCGTTTTTGATGAATATAATCGCTACGCTGGTATTCCCTTCTCAAGGGGAAGTGATTATTGCAGGGAAAAAATTGGGTGAAGTCAATGTATGGGATGTTCGCAAACACATTGGCATTGTAAGCGATTATCTGCAATTTTCTTATCCGGTAAAGACTAAAGCAGTTGAGGTTGTGGCATCAGGTTTTTATAGCAGTTTAGGGTTATACCAGGAACTATCGCCCGCAATGATTGAAAAAGCGCATACAATACTGCGTACACTTGATTTACATCAGTATGCTCTGACCCCGTTTGGGAAGCTTTCATATGGTGAACAAAAACGTGTGCTCATAGCCCGGGCACTTGTATATGATCCTGATATTCTCATTTTAGATGAGCCATGTAATGGGCTTGATATTCGTTCGCGCGAAGAGTTTCTGCTAAAATTATCATTGCTTGTCCAGATGAAAAAACATATAATCTATGTGACCCATCATATTGACGAGATAATGCCGTGGATTACCAATGTCATGCTCCTTTATGAAGGTCAGTGTATGTACGCAGGGGATCGTGCAGTTTTTGATGATGAGGCTCTATTAACCAAAGTTATGGGATTTGAAGTTGGTATTTTTAAGCATAACAGCAGAATGTACTGGTATGTAAAATAGAAATCGGCCGGATATACCGGCCGAAGAAAGGATGTAGGGTAGGCTGGGTTATTGGAGTCTGCGTTTGAGGACTTCCTCGGGCTGTACGCCTATCATACGGTCAATTTCTTTACCGTTTTCAAATAATATCAGTGTTGGTATGGCGCTTATGCCAAATTTACGTGCTATACCGGGATTAACATCAGTATTGCACTTTACGATTTTTGCATTAATGCCATTAGATGCTAATTTTTCCAGAATGGGTGTCTGTAATCTGCATGGGCCGCACCATGGTGCCCAGAAATCAACTAAAACTTTACCATTATTCTTAAGCACTGTTGCATCAAATGTAGCATCAGTTACTTCCTGAAGTGTAGACATTATGAACATCCTCCACAAATAAAATATTTATTAAGAATATACTAAAATACTATATTACCGGCAAGTTTTTTTTGTAATCTTTAAAATTTTTTTATAAGTTGTGGAGGTATTATTATATTGATTGATACTGGTGTTTTGTGTAAATTTTTTATTGAAAAAAAAATGACTTTATGAATACAAGGAAGTATTATGACTAAAAATGAAAAAAACAGAAAAAAGGAGGAGGAAAAGATGCCGGGATCCCGTTTTACACTTACACCTGAGATTAAGCGTGAAATTGTGAAGCTTGTTGACGAAAGAATTAGTGAAGCTTACATTACTAAAGAAGATTTTACAGAATTAAAATCAATTATGTCTGAGCTGGCAATTGCGCTGAAAGAATTAGCGCAGGCGCAGAAGCGTACCGAAGAACGTGTAGAGGAGTTAGCGCAGGCACAGAAGCGTACCGAAGAACGAGTTGAGGAGTTAGCGCAGGC
>DYLU01000039.1 GCA_020721905.1 Leptospira biflexa
ACTGGTAACACAGCAGCCATTGGGTGGCAAGGCAC
This sequence comes from Leptospira biflexa, assembly GCA_020721905.1. Taxonomy (GTDB): domain Bacteria; phylum Spirochaetota; class UBA4802; order UBA4802; family UB4802; genus UBA4802. The sequence goes on from DYLU01000039.1 coordinate 36, forward strand.
AGTTTGGCGGGCAGCGATTGGGCGAGATGGAAGTATGGGCACTTGAAGCATACGGTGCTGCATACACACTGCAGGAGCTTCTCACAGTGAAATCTGACGATATGCTGGGGCGAGCACGGATTTATGAAGCGATAGTTAAAGGTATTAATACTACTTCGCCTGGAATTCCGGAGTCTTTCAATGTACTGATTCAGGAATTGCGAGGCCTTGCACTGGATGTCAGAATTTATGATGAAAATGGTAATGAGATAAATCTCTCTGAATGGAGCGAAGGCTTAAGTAAGCCAAAGAGAAAAATCAAGCTTGAAACGCTTGAAAATGAGTAATCTGTAAATTTTAAAAATTTTAATGAAGGTAAGAAGGTAATATGATGAGAGATTTTAATGATTTCAATTCTATTCAAATAAAATTAGCTTCCCCTGATATGATCCGCGAGTGGTCATATGGTGAAGTGAAAAAACCTGAAACAATTAACTATCGTACCTTAAAACCTGAAAGGGATGGCCTCTTTTGCGAAAGAATATTTGGTACAACAAAAGAATGGGAGTGCTATTGTGGGAAGTTTAAGTCAATACGATATAAAGGTGTAGTATGCGACCGTTGTGGCGTAGAGGTCACACATTATAAAGTAAGGCGTGAGCGTGGCGGCCATATTGAATTAGCATGCCCGGTGGCTCATATATGGTATTATCGCTCAGTACCATCACGAATAGGGTTGCTGCTTAATTTAACTGTAAACGAGTTAAAATCTATCCTGCATTATGAAAAATATGTAGTTATTGATCCTTCTGATTCTGATTTGAAATATGGCGATGTTATAGATGAGGATACCTACAACCATTATTATGAAACATACGGCGATGAATTTGTAGCAGATATGGGTGCAGCCGCAATCAAGGAAATGCTGAGAAGAATAGACCTTGACGGTGAAGCACGTGAATTGCGAAGCAAAATTGCTGGCCAGGATAAACTGAAGGTAGACAAAAAAGATATTAAACGACTTGAACTCATTGAAGCTTTCAGAGATTCAGGAAACCGGCCTGAGTGGATGATACTTGATGTTGTACCGGTTATTCCTCCGGAACTGAGACCAATGGTTCAGCTTGATGGTGGCAGGTTTGCAACATCTGACCTTAATGACCTTTACAGGCGTGTTATCAACAGAAATAATCGGTTAAAACGATTACTTCTTCTGAGAGCACCTGATATTATAGTAAGAAATGAAAAACGCATGCTTCAGGAAGCGGTGGATGCACTGTTTGATAACAGCAAGCGCAAACGCGCAGTGAAAGGCAAAGCCAACAGGCCTCTTAAGTCACTCAGTGACATGTTAAAAGGCAAACAGGGGCGGTTTAGACAGAACCTTTTGGGTAAACGAGTTGATTATTCAGGGCGTTCAGTTATAGTTATTGGCCCTGAGCTTAAACTGCATCAGTGTGGATTGCCAAAGAAGATGGCCGTTGAACTATTCAAGCCTTTTATCATGAAAAGGCTGGTAGATAAAGGCTTTGTACAGAATATAAAATCTGCCAAAAAGATGGTGGAAAATGAAAGGCCTGAAGTGTGGGAAGTTTTAGAAGAGGTTATTGCCGAACATCCGGTACTGTTAAACCGTGCTCCTACACTACACCGGTTAGGAATACAGGCGTTTGAACCGGTACTTGTAGAGGGGAAAGCTATAAAGCTGCATCCATTAGTATGCCATGCATACAATGCTGACTTTGATGGTGACCAGATGGCTGTTCACGTCCCACTGTCACCCTGGGCACAGATAGAATGCTGGACATTAATGCTTTCGGCAAACAATTTGCTAAACCCTGCCAATGGACAGCCTATCGTAACCCCAACCCAGGATATTGTTCTTGGGATATATTATTTAACATCTGAACTCCGAAGTGAAACTGAATATCTTCCATATTTTGGCTCGATGGATGAAATATTATATGCACTGGAATTCAGACAAATTAAGTACAGAACAAAGATTAAATATCTGATGGATGGTGAATTTATTGAAACAACGCCGGGCAGGTTAATCTTTAACGAAAAACTTCCAGCAGGATACCCTTTTGTTAACTTTACTGTTAATGATAAAGAACTTTCAAAAATTATTTCTAAAATCTTCAGAGAGTTTGGTCCAACTGCAACAGGGAAGGTGCTTGATGATATCAAGGAATTGGGCTATAAATATGCAACATATTTTGGGCCAACTATCTCAACAAGTGATGTAAAAGTGCCTCCATTGAAAGATGAATTAATTAAAAAATCTAATGAGATGCTGGAAAAGATTGAGAATGAATACCGTAACGGTTATATAACCAATGAAGAGCGGTATAATCGTGTTATTGACCTCTGGACAAAAACCAATGAAGATGTTACAGATGTTATGTTTAAGACCATGTCAAAGGATGCTGATGGATTTAATCCAATTTATATTATGGCACAGTCCGGAGCACGAGGAAGTAAGCAGCAGATACGGCAGCTTGCAGGTATGCGTGGACTTATGGCAAAACCAAGCGGTGAAATTATTGATGTACCCATTAAGTCAAATTTTAAAGAAGGGCTGACAGTACTTGAGTATTTTATCTCTACTAACGGTGCACGAAAAGGCCTGGCAGATACTGCACTAAAAACTGCTGATGCTGGCTATTTGACACGAAGGCTTGTTGATATAGCACAGGATGTAGTTATAACAATGGATGATTGTGGTACCTCGGTAGGAATTGATGTAGGCGCATTAAAAGAAGGGGATGAAGTGGTGGAAGCTATTGGTTCAAGGGTACTGGGCAGAACCCTGCTTTATGATCTGTATCATCCGGTTACCAATGAAGTTATTTGCAGGAGTGGTGAATTAATTACTGAAGAGATTGCAGAAAAGATTGATGAATTGGGTCTTGACCATATAACAATCAGATCAGTATTAACGTGTGAAGCCCGGCATGGTGTTTGTGCACGCTGCTATGGCAGAAATTTAGCTACTGCACGTATGGTTGATATTGGTGAAGCTGTGGGAATTATTGCGGCACAGTCTATTGGACAGCCAGGTACTCAGCTTACCATGCGTACATTCCACATTGGCGGTACTGCATCGCACGTTGTTGAAGAAAGTGAAATCAGTTTTAATTATCCTGTCTATGTAAAGGAAACTACCTTCAAAACAGTAAAGACTGAAGATGAACAGGGTGAGAAGAAAACCATATCTGTACGGCGTGGTTATGTCATTTTACAGCGATTACTGGAAGAGATACCTGTAAAAAGTGGCGAACTGATGGTAAATGATGGTGACAGGGTATATAGTGGAACCCCAATAGTAAAAAAATCTGACGGGTCATTTACTGTCACAACAAAATCGGGTGTGGTCAAACTTGATAAATCTAAGGTATATATACTTGGCGAGCCCAATATGATCCCTGTTAATATAGGATCTACAATTTATTTAAAAACCGATAAATTTTATCATGTAAATCCAGAGACCGGAAAAACTGATGTGCTGGTGAAATTTGACCCCTGGTTTGATCCAATATTAACAGAAATAAACGGAAAGGTGAAATTTATTGATATTGAAATCAATAAGAGTGTCCGGGAAGAGATAGATCCTCAGACAAATCAGCTTAAGCGCATTATCGTTGAGGCAAAGACTGAGAAGTTGCAGCCAGCCATAGAAGTTTCATCTGCTGATGAAACCTTCAACTACCTGTTGCCAAAGGGTGCCCACCTGTTTGTTGATGATGGACAGACAGTAAAAGCAGGTATGGTTTTGGCAAAAATACCAAAAGAGGTTGAAAAGACAAAGGATATTACAGGTGGCTTGCCACGAGTAGCAGAACTGTTTGAAGCACGTACTCCAAAGGATAAGGCAACCATATCCGAAATTGATGGGCGTGTCAAAATTGGTGATACCGTTAAGAATAAACGCAAGATAATTGTTAGCAGTGATGATGGTGAAGTAAGAGAATATCAGATACCTGCTTCCAAATATTTGCGGGTTCAGGATGGCGATTGGATCAATAAAGGTGATAAAATAGATGATGGCCCCATTGATCCGCATGATATCCTTGATATTAAGGGACCGCGTGAGCTTGAAAAATTTCTTGTAAACGAAATTCAGGAAGTGTATCGTTTACAGGGTGTACAGATAAATGATAAGCACATTGAGATAATTGTGCGACAGATGTTAAGAAAAGTCATCATAGAAGATCCTGGTGATACAAGCTTTGTAGTAGACCAGATAGTTGATAAGTTTGAGTTTGATGATGAGAATATGCGTGTTGAAAAAGAAGGTGGCAAAGCAGCATCTGCAAAACCGGTACTGATGGGTATAACAAAATCGGCTCTTAATACTGAATCGTTTATATCTGCTGCATCATTCCAGGAAACAACACGTGTGTTGACTGAAGCGGCAATTAAAGGGAAGATTGATAGATTACGCGGATTAAAGGAAAATGTAATTATTGGTCATCTGATTCCAGCAGGTACTGGTGTGCGCGAATACAATAAGGTTACTGTATACCAGAAAGTTAAAGGCGATTTAGATGGCGTTGCAAAGGAAGTAGAGGAGGAAATTCCTGCTGAGAAGTAAAATTTCTTGACAATTCGACAGGTAAAATTGATTAATCACTTTCAATTAAAATTTTGCAAGTGATTGGTCAGTATACTATACTGTTGTAATATTTAATAAATGTAGTGAGGAGACAGGATGCCTACAATTAATCAGTTAATAAGGAAAGGGAGATCTGAAAAGGTTAAGAAATCAAAATCCCCGGCACTGAAGAGTTGCCCACAGAAAAGAGGAGTATGCACACGAGTAATGACAGTTACGCCAAAGAAACCTAATTCAGCATTACGGAAGGTTGCCCGTGTGAGACTCACAAATGGAATAGAAGTAACAGCATATATTCCAGGTATAGGCCATAATCTTCAGGAACACTCTGCCGTGCTTGTAAGAGGTGGAAGGGTAAAGGACCTGCCTGGTGTCAGGTACCATATAGTACGTGGGACACTAGATTCTTTAGGCGTTAATGATCGTAAAAAAGGCAGATCAAAATACGGCACCAAGCGGCCAAAAGCATAATGTAATAATTATTTGGTATAGTGAGGTTTAAAAATGGCACGAAGGCGTAGACCAGCAAAACGGACAATTTTACCAGACCCAAAATATGGCAATATAGTAGTTTCAAAATTTATTAATTGCATGATGTTGAAAGGTAAAAAAGGTGTTGCCGAGCAGGCTTTTTATAAAGCATTGGAACTCATTGGCGACCGTACTCAGAAAGATCCAATTGAAGTATTTATCACTTCGCTTGAAAATGTAAAGCCCCTTGTTGAGGTTAAATCACGGCGTGTTGGTGGTGCAACGTATCAGGTACCTGTTGAAATACGGCCTGAAAGGCGCCAGGCGCTTGCTATCAGGTGGCTAATAAACAATGCCCGCAGCAGAAATGAAAAGACCATGTTTCAGAAGCTGGCAGGAGAACTAATGGATGCATACAACAACACCGGTGCTTCAATAAAGAAAAAAGAAGATACTCACAAGATGGCAGAAGCTAACAAGGCGTTTGCACATTATAAGTGGTAATTATAGTATTATTTGCTGTTGAAAAGCACTCTATATAAAATACCAGGGCATCCCCCTGGTATTTGATGCTTTATCTTAAATAAATTTATTTAACAACAGGTAGTATGGCAAGAGAGTTACCATTACACAGAACACGAAATATTGGGATAATGGCTCATATTGATGCAGGTAAAACCACATTAACCGAGCGTATCCTCTATTATACGGGGAAGACCTATAAAATTGGTGAAGTCCATGATGGGACTGCAGAGATGGACTGGATGATTCAGGAAAAGGAACGAGGGATTACCATCACTGCTGCTGCTACCACAACCTACTGGAAAAATACACGCATCAATATCATAGACACACCGGGACATGTTGATTTTACCGTTGAGGTGGAACGAAGTCTGAGAGTTTTAGACGGAGCTATAGCCGTATTTGATGCCGTTGCCGGAGTGGAGCCTCAGAGTGAAACAGTATGGCGGCAGGCTACACACTACAATGTGCCCCGAATATGTTTTGTAAATAAAATGGATAGAGTGGGAGCAGATTTTGAAAATTGTCTCAGCATGATAAAGGAACGCCTGTATTCCATACCGTTGCCTCTGCAGATTCCCTATGGGAAGGAAGATAGCTTCAAGGGTGTCATAGATATAGTCAAGTTGAAGGCACTGGTATGGACTGATCAGTTAGGTGAGCATTATGACGTTGTTCCAATACCTGAAGAATATCATGATGAAGCTTTATATTACCGTGAACACCTGATTGAGCTTGTTGCGGAATATGATGAAGAAATGATGGAAAAATATTTAGAAGGTGTGGAAATAACAGAAACTGAGCTGAAACGTGCTATTCGCAATGCAACGTTGAAAACCGCATTGTTCCCGGTATTCTGTGGCAGTGCATTGAAAAATAAAGGTGTACAGCCACTCATTGACGCCGTTATTGACTATCTGCCTTCGCCTAAGGACATCCCTGCAGTGAAGGGACATAATGTGCATCATGATGATAAAATCATAGAGCGCCATCCTGATGACAGGGAACCTTTCTGTGCACTTGTTTTTAAGATAGCAAGTGACTCGTATGTGGGGAAGCTCTGTTATATCAGAGCGTACTCAGGGCATCTGGCAGCTGGTGATACTGTCCTTAATGTCAACAAGCAAAAGAAGGAACGTGTTGGACGAATCTTACGAATGCATGCCAATGACCGGGAAGACATCAAGGAGATATATCCAGGGGATATTGCCGCACTGGTGGGTTTGCGGTTTGCCCAGACAGGCGATACCATCACATCAATTGATGCGCCATTACTTCTGGAAAAGATGGAATTCCCGGAACCTGTAATATCACGGGCCGTTGAGCCCAAAACAAGGGCAGATCTTGAAAAATTGCATACAATTCTGAAGCGTCTGGAAGAAGAGGATCCAACATTTTTTGTCAAAATTGATGAAGAAAACGGACAAACAATTATTTCGGGGATGGGCGAACTGCATCTGGAAATCATTGTTGACAGGTTACAGCGTGAGTTCAATGTGCTTGCCAATGTTGGGAAACCACAGGTTGCCTATAAAGAAACAGTCACGGCAGAAGCCAGGGCTGAAGGAGTATTTGAAAAAGATATTGCCGGAAAATTGCAGTATGGCCATGTTCAGCTTGAGGTAAGTCCGTGCGATAGTTCCTTTGAATTTGTTTCAAAGGTGGATACATCAAAGTTACCAGAAAATTGCATACGTGCTGTGGAGATGGGTTGCCATGATGCACTCAGTTCCGGGGTAATAGCAGGATATGAGATGACAAAGATACGGGTTGTACTTGAAGATGCAAAATATCGCGAAGATGCCTCGGTTGACCATGCATACCGTATTGCCGCAACAATGGCTTTCAGGGATGCAGCAAGGAAAGCTTTCCCAATGTTGCTTGAGCCTGTTATGAAACTGGAAGTTGTGGTGCCTGATGAATATATGGGCGACATAATTAATGATATTAATTCACGGCGTGGGAAGATTGAACATATTGATATTCGCGGTATGTTAAAGGTCATAGATGCGCATGTTCCGCTGGCTGAAGCATTTGGGTATGCAACTGCTATACGTTCGCTGAGCCAGGGGAGAGCATCGCATACGTTGCAGTTCAGCCATTATGAGGTTGTTCCGCAGGCAGTAATGGAAAAGATCATTGGCAGTTACTATCGCCCTGTATAATATAAAGTAATGGGAAAAAATTAATTTTAATTTTTATAAAAAAATATTTGATATTTTATAAATTACGCAATAAATTAGTTGACAGATAAAGCATATATTTTTTTAATTCACACACTTCCGCGTTTCTGCATGAAGATAGATGGTGTGGAAGTTTGTGTTATCTGAATGTAATACTTTCTAACGATCATAGAGTGATAAAATCATTAGCTTTTGTGCTATGTTTGTATTGTGTTATTGAGTTTTTGTGATATACTGAAATCTATTATTTTTATAAAGGAGATTACAAATGGCAAAGGCAAAATTTGACAGAACCAAACCACATGTTAATGTTGGAACGATCGGCCATATTGACCATGGCAAGACTACATTAACATCTGCAATTACAAAAGTTCTTGCAGCTGCATATGGTGGCAATAATAAACCTGTGGAATTTGATCAGATAGATAATGCACCAGAAGAAAAAGCACGAGGTATAACGATTGCTACTTCACATCAGGAATATGAGACACCCAATAGACATTATGCGCATGTTGACTGCCCTGGCCATGCTGACTATATTAAAAACATGATTACCGGTGCTGCACAGATGGACGCTGCTATTCTTGTTGTTGCAGCAACTGATGGCCCAATGCCTCAGACAAAAGAGCACGTTCTTTTGGCCCGCCAGGTTAACGTTCCTTATATCATTGTTTTTCTTAATAAAGTTGATATGCTTGATCCGGCTGACAGGGATGAGCTTGTTGAGCTGGTTGAAATGGAGATCAGGGATCTTCTCAACAAATATGAATTCCCTGGTGACACAATTCCAATTATACCTGGTTCTGCATTGAAAGCCATGCAGTGTGGTTGCGGAAAGAAAGAGTGTGAAGCATGTGGACCAATTTTAAAATTGGCTGAAACCCTTGATACCTATGTTCCTGAACCAAAGCGTGATAGGGATAAACCATTCCTTATGCCTATTGAAGACGTATTTTCAATTACTGGCCGTGGTACAGTTGTAACCGGAAGGATTGAGCGCGGTGTTGTAAGGACTGGTGATGAAGTTGAGATCGTTGGTTTTGGCGAAACCAAGAAGACGGTTGTTACCGGTGTTGAAATGTTCCGAAAGATTCTTGATGAAGGTATTGCAGGTGACAACGTAGGATGTTTGCTGCGTGGTACAGGCAAGGATGAGGTCGAGCGCGGACAGGTTCTGGCCAAACCGGGTTCAATTACTCCTCATAAGAAATTTGAAGGTGAGGTTTATATATTGTCAAAAGAAGAAGGTGGCCGTCATACTCCATTTTTCAGTAACTATCGCCCACAGTTCTATTTCAGAACTACTGACGTTACCGGCATTATTCAGTTACCTGAGGGTGTGGAGATGGTTATGCCGGGTGACAATATTAAGATGACGGTAGAGCTTATTACGCCTGTTGCAATGGAAGAAACCCTTCGATTTGCAATACGTGAAGGCGGAAGGACTGTTGGAGCTGGTGTAGTTGCTAAGATATTAGAATAAATAATTTATTGATTTATTATTAGTAATGATAATAGTTGTCAGGCTGGTTTGCAATCAACCTGACAACTATTTACGATATAATGTTAAAAATTATCCATTTTGGAAGATTGTTATATACGATCTTGTTGTATGTGAATAGGATGAAATAGTGTAATTTGATATTTGGATGAAAGAAAGGTGTTACAGTGGCAAAGCTTACGGGACAACGAATTAGGGTGAAATTGAGATCATTTGATCCATATTTATTAGATCAATCGGCAGCTAAAATAGTTGCGACGACTAACAGGAGTGGTGCAAAAGTAGCAGGTCCAATACCGCTACCCACACGGATTGAAAAATTTTGTGTATTGCGTTCCCCTCATGTTAACAAGAAGTCGCGTGAGCAGTTTGAGATACGGACTCATAAGCGTCTGATCGATATCATCGATCCTAACTCCGATACAGTTGAAGCGCTTATGAAGCTGGAATTGCCTGCTGGTGTTTCTGTAGATATAAAATCATAATTATTTCTTCTTTCATAAAAATTTGTTAGATAGCTCTTTAAAAAAAGAGCGTGACAGTCTTATAATTGATGCATGGGATAGGAAAATGAAAAAGGCTTTAATTGGCAAAAAGATAGGGATGAGTCAGATGTTTTTAGACGATGGGACGGTGGTTCCGGTTACTGTATGTGAACTTGGTCCGTGCGTTGTTGTACAAAAGAAGACCGTTGAAAAGGACGGATATACCGCATTGAAACTGGGATATGGAGAAACAAAAGCACATCGTCTTACAAAACCGATATTGCAGGATTTAAAGAAGAAAAATCTTCCTTTGCTGAAGGTATTCAGGGAAGTTGAAAATTTTGATGAAAATCTTCAGGAAGGAAGTGTTGTTACCTGTGAGATATTTTCTGAAAACCAGATGGTTGATGTTACCGGTATTTCCAAAGGGAAAGGATTTGCTGGTGTTATTAAAAGGCATGGATTCCATGGTGGGAAAGAAACTCATGGATCAAATTTCCACAGAGCTCCTGGCTCCATTGGTGCAAACACATTCCCTGCTGAAGTCTGGAAGGGGAAAAAGTTGCCAGGACGACATGGTGGGAAAACTGTTACTGTTAAAAATTTAAAGATAGTAAAGATAATCAAAGACAAGAATTTAGTATTAATATCAGGTGCTGTCCCTGGTACCGTTAATTCAATTATTACAGTACATAGCAAATAGGCAGGGTTATTATGGTTGTTGATGTTTATACAGTTGAAGGGCAAGTTAAAGGGCAGATTGAGTTGAATGAAACCATCTATAATGCAAAAATTAATGATGTTTTGATATATGAATTGATTAAAGCTGCAAATGCCAATTTGCGGCAGGGAACTCATGATGCACGAGAGCGTTACGATGTATCAGGTGGTGGAGTAAAGCCATGGAGGCAAAAAGGTACAGGTAGAGCACGTCAGGGATCTATTCGTGCCCCACAATGGAAGGGGGGTGGCGTTGTATTTGGGCCTCATCCACGTGACTATCGCATTGAATTACCTAAAGGCATCAGGCAGGAAGCGTATCGTTCATTATTATCCCTTAAGTTTAAAGAAGGAGCAGTTAAAGTCATTGAGGATTTTTCAGTGGAAAGTGGCAAAACCAGGGATATAGCTTCAATAGCTAAAAAGTTTAATGTTAAAAAAGGTGTGCTTATCACTGATAGTGAAGATTCCATGCTGAAGAGAGCAATACGAAATATTCCATGGTTTGTATATAATAATGTAAAACGGTTATCAAGCAGGGATATATTCTATACTCAGACAGTTTTAATAACCGAAAGTGCCGCAAAAATTATTAATTCGAAGTATGCAAAAGGTGAGTAATTATGGATGTTAATGATATCATTATACGCCCTGTTATTACAGAAAAAGCAACTGAACTTGCAAAACAAAACAAATACGTGTTTAGAGTACACAAGAAAGCAAATAAAGATATGATAGAAAAGGCTATAAACAGTATTTTTGGTGTTACACCAGAAAAAGTGAATGTTATGATTGTACGGGGCAAGCGTAAAAGAGTGCGGTATAACTACGGCTATACAGCATCATGGAAAAAAGCAATAGTTACGTTAAAAGAAGGCGATAAAATAGAAATTTTTGAATCAAAATAAGAAATTTTTACTATAGCGATAAAGGGAACGACAATGGGTTTGAAAAAATATAGGCCATTAACACCAACATTACGATATCAGACAGTGCTGGATTTCAGTGAGATTACCACTGATGAACCGTTGAAGCCGCTTACAAAGGGCAAGAAAAGTTATGCGGGTAGAGGCTTTAAAGGTCAGGTTTCTGTCAGAAGAAAAGGTGGTGGGCATAAGCGCCGCTATAGAATTATTGATTTCAAACGCAATAAATATAATATTGAAGGCAGGGTTGCTTCATTGGAATATGATCCAAACCGAAGTGCAAATATTGCTTTAATCGTTTATAAAGACGGTGAAAAAAGGTACATTATTGCACCTGATTCGGTCAAGGTTGGTGATTTGATAGTTTCCGGCGAAAATGTTGATGTTAAACCAGGCAATGCGATGCCTTTAAAAAACATACCTGATGGTACCAATATTTATAATATTGAGTTGCATAAAGGCAAAGGTGGGCAATTAGTGCGTTCAGCAGGAACAAGTGCCGTTATAACCGCAAAAGAAGGTGATTATTGCCTGATTAAATTACCCTCGGGCGAAATCAGAAAGATACATTGTGAGTGTTATGCAACAATTGGTGAAGTTTGTAATAAGGATCATATAAATGTTGATATAGGAAAGGCAGGCAGAAGCAGATGGTTAGGGAGAAGACCAAAGGTAAGAGGTGTTGCAATGAACCCGGTTGACCATCCACTTGGCGGTGGGGAAGGTAAATCATCCGGAGGAAGGCATCCCTGTTCTCCAACTGGCAAACCTACCAAAGGGTATAAGACCAGGAAGAAGAAGAAATACAGCGACAAAATGATTATTAAACGAAGGAAGTAATTGCTATGGCTCGTTCATTGAAAAAAGGACCGTATGTTGATATAAAGTTATTTAAGAAAATTGAGGAAATGAACTCAACAAACACCAAAAAAGCCATTAAAACATGGTCGCGCAGGTCTACTATATTCCCAGAGATGATTGGCCATACTATTATGGTACATAATGGGAAGAATTTTATTCCTGTATATGTGACCGAGAATATGGTTGGACATAAACTGGGTGAGTTTGCACCTACCAGAACTTTTAGAGGTCATGCGGGAAAAGATGATAAGGTAGTAAAGAGGGGCAAGTAAATGGAAACAAGGGTATTATCACGATATAACAGGATTTCAGCCAGAAAAGCACGCCTGGTTGCAAATGAAATACGGGGTTTTTCTTTTCCTGAAGCCATTGATATTCTAAAAGCAGTACCCCGTAAAGCATCAAAAATTTTAATAAAAACGCTTTATTCAGCAGCGGCAAATGCTAAATATAGCAATCCTGATGTACGGGAAAATAATTTGTATATCAAGAAGGTTGTTGTGGATGAGGGCCCTACAATGAAACGGTTCAGGCCTCGTGCACGTGGACGGGCTTCACGTATACGAAAAAGAACCAGTACAATTGAAATAATTTTATCTGATGAAAATTAATCAGTAAAGGTGTAATAATGGGACAGAAAGTTAATCCAACAGGACTGAGGGTAGGAATAATAAGAACATGGGATTCGGTATGGTTTTCTGAAAAGAATGAGTATCGAAAAAATCTCCATGAAGATATTCGGATACGAAAGTATATAATGAATAAATTTAAGACTGCAGGGATTTCAAAGGTTGGCATTGAGCGATTCCCTGACAGGATTAATGTTTATATTCATACTGCAAGGCCGGGATTGCTTATTGGCCGCAAGGGTGTTGATATAGAAAATTTGAAAGAAGAACTTCAGAAGAAGGTTCAGAAAAATGTTAATATATATGTTCAGGAAGTGAAAAAACCTGAACGTGTAGCAAAGCTTGTAGCAGAACAGATTGCAGCGCAGATTGAAAATCGTTTTCCATACCGGAGATCCATTAAGCAGGCTATAACTGCGGCAATGCGAAGCGGAGCACTGGGGATTAAAGTTAATATTTCAGGGCGCTTGAATGGAGCTGAAATGGCCAGGGAAGAAGCTTATAAAGAGGGCAGAATCCCTTTGCATACATTACGTGCAGATATTGATTATGGATTTGCTGAAGCTCTCACCACATTTGGGCTTATAGGGGTTAAGGTGTGGATTTATAATGGCGATGTTCTCTCAAATGCTGAAGAACAGGAAGAAGGAAAATTTTCATTACGGAAAAAATCACAATAATTGAATAAAGGTGCACAACAATGTTAATGCCCAACAGAACAAGGTATAGAAAAGTTCATCGTGGACGAATGAAGGGGAAGGCAGTTCGTGGCTCTACTATCTATTTTGGCGAGTATGCGTTAAAATCGCTTGAATGCGGTGAGATTAACTCTCGTCAGATTGAAGCAGCACGTATTGCTATCAGCCGTAAGGTTAAGCGTGGCGGCAAACTGTGGATAAGAATTTTCCCTGACAGGCCTTTTACCAAAAAGCCAGCAGAAACACGAATGGGTAAAGGGAAAGGTAACCCGGAAGGAATTGTTGCACGCATTAAGCCGGGAAGAATATTATTTGAACTTGCCGGCATTGATGATGTAGTTGCTCGTGAAGCTTTGTCACTTGCAGCCCATAAATTGCCGGTTAAAACCAAGATAATATCAATACATGATACTAATTAGTTCTGGAGCTGTTCAATGAAGGGTAAATTAGATGAATTGTCAATAGATGAATTGCAGAGAACATTACAGGAAGCAAAAGAAGAATTACGGAAAGAGCGATTCAAAAGGACAGTAAGCAGGGTTGAAAATCCCAAAAAAGCAATGCAGCTAAAAAAGCAGATTGCAAGAATTTTAACATTGCTAAAAGAATATGAGTTAGGCAAAAGGTCTTTACGAAGTAAATAATTTTGGTGGTAGATAGTTATGGAAGGTAAAAACCGAAAACAGATCGTTGGTAAAGTAATAAGCAATAAAATGGATAAGACAGTAGTTGTTGAGATTGAAAGGATGATGATGCATCCCAAATACCATAAGTTTGTACGTAAAACTAAAAAAGTAAAAAGCCATGATGGACGCAATGAGTGTTCGGTTGGCGATATTGTTCTTATAGAAGAAACAAGGCCTTTGTCCAGGGAAAAGCGTTACCGTTTGGTGAAGATAGTTGAAAAGGTAAAATAGGGTTAGAGCTATGATTCAGGTTCAAACAATGTTAGATGTTGCTGATAACAGTGGTGTTAAGAGAGTGCAGTGTATAAAAATATTAGGTGGGACCAAGAGGCGATATGCTTCTGTTGGTGATGTCATTATCGTTGCTGTAAAGGATGCACATCCATCATATGGCTTGAAGGATTCAACAGGGAAGAAAGTTCATGGCAAAGCAGTCTTACGAGCTGTAGTTGTGAGAACAACAAAACCTGTACGGCGACCTGATGGTTCATATATACGGTTTGATGATAATGCAGTTGCAATTATCGATACTAAAGGTGAACCCAAAGGTTCCCGTATATTTGGTCCGGTAGCTCGTGAATTACGTGACAGAAACTTTTTGAAAATAGTTTCTTTAGCTCCAGAGGTTTTATAAAAAGGTGTTACTATGGTACGAACTCGATTAAAAAAAGATGATCTGGTAATGGTGACCACAGGCGCTGATAAAGGCAAACGTGGAAAAGTGTTGTTTGTTGACAAAAAGCGCGGTAGGGTAATTATAGAAGGTGTTAATTTGCGAAAGAAATTTGTGCGACCTTCACAGGAAAATCCCAAAGGTGGGCAGGTAGAATTGCCATACCCAATTAATATTTCAAATGTAATGGTCTTTTGCGAAAAATGCAAAAAAGCTGTGAGGGTTGGCATCAAGATAGATGGGGATGCAAAATATCGCGTATGCAAAAAATGTGGGAAACGAATTGATTAGTGAGGGAAATGATGGCAGCACGATTGCGTATATTATATGAAAAGGATATTAAAAAGCGCCTGATGGATAAATTTAAATATTCATCAGTTATGCAAATTCCTAAAATTGAGAAGATTGTTCTAAATGTTGGCGAAGGTGAAGCTCATTCCAATCCCAACCTGCTTAAATCAATAATTGATGAGCTGTCGCTTATTACTGGCCAGAGAGCGGTTAAAACTGTTGCACGGAAATCAATTGCAGCGTTTAAAATCCGCGAGGGGTATGATGTTGGTGCACGTGTTACGTTGCGCGGTGACAAGATGTATGAGTTTTTAGACAGGCTTGTTAATGTTGCTCTTCCCCGAGTACGTGACTTCCGGGGACTATCGCCCAATTCATTTGATAATGCAGGTAATTATAATTTTTCAGTAAAAGAGCAGATAATTTTCCCGGAGATAAACCTGGATAAAGTTGAAAAAATCTATGGGATTAATATAACAATTAAAACAACAGCAAAAAATGCCAGTGAGGCACGTGCGTTGCTTGAAGAATTCAGATTTCCATTCCAAGAAGCGAGGTAAGTCAGGTGGCTAGCGAAAGAATGTTTGCAAAGGCCCGAAAAGAGCCTAAGTTTAAGATTCGTCAGAGAAATAGATGTAAGGTATGCGGACGGCCAAGGGGCTATTACGGACGGTTTGAACTTTGCAGGGTTTGTTTGCGGAAATTGGCCGGTGAAGGCTTAATCCCGGGTGTTAAAAAATCATCCTGGTAAAATTTAATAGGGAGTATAAGCGTTATGAGTTGTATTTCTGATCCAATTGCAGATATGTTGACCCGAATGCGAAATGCAATTAATGCAGGACACGTTAAAGTTGATATACCCTCATCAAAAATGAAAATGGCAATTGCAAAGATTTTAAAAGATGAAGGTTTTATAAAAAACTATAAACTTATTGAAGATAATAAGCAGAAAACATTGCGAATTTACCTTAAATATAGTGCAGATAATCAATCAGCAATTCTTCGGATGAAACGAATCAGCTCTCCGGGTAGAAGAGTTTATGTTAAAGCCGAAAATTTGAAACCGGTATACAACAATATGGGTATTATGATTCTTTCTACATCAAAAGGTATTATTACTAATAAAGCCGCCAGGCAGCTTAATATTGGCGGGGAAGCTTTATGTGAGATTCTATAAGGGGCAGCCGGATATGTCTAGAATAGGGAAAAAACCGATAGCGATACCAAATGGCGTATCAGTTGATCTTACTGGTGAAACTATTACTGTTAAAGGTCCTTTAGGAACTCTGCAGTATACGTTGCAGGATGCCATTAATGTAGTTATTGATAACAATGTTATCAATATAGCAAAAAAGGATGAACAGTCCAAAGACAAAAAAGTCAATGCATTATGGGGATTATCAAGGGCATTGATACATAATATGGTTGTTGGCGTATCAAGTGGATTTGAAAAAAATTTGGAGATAGTTGGTGTTGGATACAGGGCAACGCAGAAAAGCAACGATGTCGAGTTCCAGCTGGGTTATTCGCACAGCATACTGTTTTCACCACCTGCCGGGATAAAGGTTGATGTCGTTGAGCCAACAAAATTAAAAGTAAAAGGCATTGACAAACAGTTAGTTGGCCAGGTGGCAGCAAATATTCGCAAATTACGCCCACCAGAACCATATAAAGGCAAGGGAATCCGCTATAAGGAAGAGCAGATACGAAGAAAAGCTGGCAAGACCGGCAAGTAAGACTAATTGGGTGTAAAGGATAGTAATTATGAATAGATTGAAATTGAAAAAAGTAAGATACATACGCAGAAGAATGCGTGTAAAATCTAAATTAAGAACCAATACCAAGCGGCCGCGTATGTGTATTTCGCGAAGTAATAAAAATTTCTATGTGCAGATCATCGATGACAGCAAGGGTCATACACTGGTGAGTGCTTCAACTCTTGAGAAAGATTTTCCAATCACCAGGAACCTGAGTAATAAGGCAGCAGCCAGAGAATTAGGCAAAATTATTGCCCAGAGAGCTGTGGCTAAAAATATAAAACAGGTGGTTTTTGACAGAAACGGTTACCTTTATCATGGGAAGATAAAGGAATTTGCAGATTCAGCCCGCGAAAATGGATTAGAATTTTAGGGGAGATGGTAATGAAGATTTTGAAAAAACGTGTAAAACCTGAGGGACTGGAGTTATCCGAAAAGATAATTATCATCAACCGTGTTGCAAAGGTTGTAAAAGGTGGTAGAAGGTTTTCTTTCAATGCCATGTCTGTTGTTGGTGATAATAAAGGCCATGTTGGTATAGGGTTTGGGAAAGCAAATGAAGTGCCAGATGCTATTCGCAAGAGCGTAGAGGATGCAAAAAAGAATTTATATAAAATAAATGTTAATAAAAACACTATACCGCATGAGGTTATAGGAAGATTTAAATCAACAAGAGTTATCCTGAAGCCTGCTGCACCAGGTACAGGCCTTATTGCCGGTGATTCAGTTAGAGCAGTTGTTGAAAAGGCAGGAATAGTGGATATATTATCAAAGACTTTAGGAGCACGTAACCCGGTTAATGTTACCAAGGCAACGATAGATGGCTTGCTGCAATTGCGAAGCCTGAAAGAAGCCGCCGATTTGCGTGAGGTACCGTTACCAAAGTTATGGCAACCATAAGAGGTGAATATGGCTAAGAAATTACGTGTAAAACAGATACGAAGTTATATAAGTGCAAAACCAAAGCAGAAAGCAACGTTGCGGGCTTTGGGATTACGGAAGATAAAGGCAGAAAGGGTACATGATGATACTCCTGTAATCAGGGGGATGCTTCAGGTTGTAAAACATATGGTTGAAGTTTCAGAGATTAAAGAATAAAAGTAGTAGGTGTGAGTGCTATGCAATATACATTGAAAAAACCTGAATACATAAAAAGGAAAAAACGTATTGGTTGTGGTCCCGGAAGTGGCCATGGAAAAACAAGCTGTAAGGGGCATAAAGGCCAGAAAGCCAGGTCGGGTGCGCATTTTAAACCGGGTTTTGAAGGTGGACAGATGCCTTTGCAAAGAAGGGTCCCAAAACGTGGATTTAACAACGCACAATTTAAGGAAGAAGTGCAGATTATTAATATTAAAGATATAGAAAGATTAGGGACACGGGAAATAAATCCTGAAGTTTTATACAATAAGGGTATGATTAAATCACAATTGTTGCCGGTTAAGCTGCTTGCAAATGGGGATATAGCTTTGGCAGTTAAAGTAACTGTTGATGCAGTTTCATCTTCTGCAAAGGAGAAAATTGAAAAGGCTGGCGGTAGTGTTTCCCTTAGATCATAAATTATATCAAGAGGTCATATAGTAAATAATGCCAAATGTAATTACAAATATATTTAAAATTCCAGAACTGCGGAAAAGGGTGTTATTTACCCTTTTTATTTTGGTAGTCTACCGTATTGGTGCACATATACCAATACCAGGGGTTAATATTGAGGCATTGAGTTCATATTTTGAGATGGCTGCAAAAAGCCATGGTGGAGGGTTTGTTGATTTTTTTGACCTCTTTGCAGGCGGTGCGCTGAAACGATTCACCATATTTGCCTTAGGGATTATGCCGTATATTTCTGCATCAATTATAATGCAGCTGCTGACGGTTGTTATTCCGGCTATAGAAAAGTTATCCAAGGAAGGGCCGGAAGGATATAAGAAGATAAACCAATATACCCGGTATGGGACAGTACTTTTATGTGCATTGCAGGGTTTTGGCCTGACCATGTGGATGAAATCCATGACATCCCCCAAGGGTACGGTTGTGCCACTGGATGCAGGCATTGGATTCATCATAGTTGCAGTACTTGCCATTACTACCGGGACCATGATTCTTATGTGGCTTGGCGAAATGATAACAGAACGGGGTATTGGTAATGGCATATCACTCATTATTTATGCTGGTATAGTTGTTCGGGCTCCTTCAGCGTTCCTAGATACAATGAACAGAATAATCAGCAGAAGTGATCCTATCATTGCGCTTATACTGATTGCGTTGTTTATTGGAGTGGTGGCCGCATCAATACTGTTAACGCTTGGTGTACGGAAGATTCCGGTACAGTATGGCAAACGTGTTGTAGGAAGGCGTATGGTGCAGATGGCATCGCAGGCTATTCCGCTTAGGGTTAATGCGGCAGGCGTTATCCCAATCATATTTGCTTCTTCAGTAATTCTTTTTCCGGCACAGATCAGTAATATGCTGGGTGCAACAAAATACGCCATATTTACCAGGATGCAGTACTGGCTGTCACCCGGGCATACAGCATATATGATTATATACAGCTTGTTAATTATATTTTTCTGCTATTTTTATACGGCAATACAATTTAATCCAAATGATCTGGCCGAAAATTTGAAGAAGTACGGTGGATTTATACCTGGTATCCGACCAGGGCAAAACACTGCTGATTATATTATGCATATTTTAAACAGGATTACTTTACCAGGTTCTATCTTTTTAGCACTCATTGCGATAGTTCCTGATTTTATTATAAGAATATGGCCTGAAGAGGTATCACCGGAAATGGCGTATCTTTTTGGAGGTACATCATTACTGATTATAGTTGGTGTGGCGCTGGATACACTAAAGCAGATAGAGTCACAGCTATTGATGAGACATTATGATGGCTTCTTTAAAAAAGGGCGAATAAAAGGTAGAAGATATTAAGCTAAAAAGCTATATTTATTCTTTATACAATTATGTTGTGAGGCATTTTGGCTATTTTTATTTACAGTGAAGAGGAGATTAAACGGGTTGAGGATGCATGCAGGATCACTGCTGCCGTGCTGGATGAGATTGGGAAGCATGTTGTTGAAGGTATCAGTACTTTTGAGCTGGACAGGATTGCACGGGATTTAATAAAAAAGTTTAAGGCAATCCCGGCCTTTTTAGGATATAAAGGGTATCCGGCAGCTATATGTACATCAGTTAATGAGGTTGTTGTACATGGAATACCCAGTAAAGGACAAATTTTAAAAAAAGGCGATATAGTTGGTATTGATATAGGCGTCCGATATAATGGATATTTTGGTGATGCAGCAAAAACGTTTATTGTTGGGAAGGTAAGCAATAACGTAAAAAAATTGCTTGAAGTTACAAGGGAAGCACTTGAACGTGGTATTTTACAGTGTAAAGATGGTAATCATTTGAGTGATATATCGCACGCAGTTGAATCACATGTAGTTCAGTATGGTTTTCAACCTGTTCATGAGTTTGTTGGCCATGGCGTTGGACGGAATTTACATGAAGAACCTTCTATACCTAACTTTGGCAAGCCTGGAAAAGGCCCTGTAATAAAAACAGGGATGATCTTTGCAATAGAACCAATGATTAATGAAGGAACATATCAGGTTGAAATTTTGCAGGATGGATGGACAGCGGTAACAAAGGACAGAAAGCTTTCAGCACATTTTGAACATACTGTTGCTGTTGTTGATGGTAATCCAAAAATATTAACACACAATTAATTTTTTATTACATGGGGTTAAAAACCGGATGGCCAAAGAAGAACCAATTGAAGTTGAGGGTGAGGTGGTTGAAGCACTCCCCAATGCCATGTTCAGAGTTAAATTAGATAACGGTCATGTGGTATTGGCTCACATATCTGGCAAAATGAGGATGCATTATATACGAATTTTACCTGGTGACAGGGTTACAGTAGAGCTGTCGCCCTATGATCTAAGCAGAGGAAGGATAACCTACAGGTCCAAATGATAGTTAATGTTTGAGGTATAAATATGAAAGTCAGAGTTTCAGTTAAAAAGATTTGTAGCGATTGTAAAGTTATAAAGCGACACGGTGTGGTACGTGTGATCTGTAAAAATCCACGTCATAAACAACGTCAGAAGAAAAGAACAGCGAAATAATGTGAGGTAGAGGTATATATGGCACGAATTGCAGGTGTTGATTTACCAAACAATAAGCGTGTTGAAGTTGCGCTTACTTATATTTTTGGTATTGGCCCTTCATCATCAAGGAAAATTTTACAGGATGCACAAGTGAATCCTGACACTCGCGTAAAAGACCTGACCGATGAAGAGATTAATCAGTTGCGAAAGATTATTGAAAAAAGCTATAAGGTTGAAGGTGATTTGCGAACCCAGATAGCAATGGACATTAAGAGGCTTATGGATATTGGTTGCTACAGGGGTATACGACACAGGCGAGGATTGCCTGTGCGAGGGCAGAATACAAAGAACAACGCACGAACCCGTAAAGGGAACAGAAAAGTATCAGTTGGAAGCAAAAAGAAGAAATAGTAAGTCAAAGATAGAGGTGTACAGTGAAGCAAAAACGAACTAAAAAGCAGGAAAAGAAGAATATACCAGTTGGTAAAGCGTTTATTCAGGCTACGTATAATAATACTATTATTTCAATAACTGATATGCAGGGTAATGTGATATCATGGGCAACAGCAGGAGGGGAAGGGTTCCGCGGTTCACGGAAATCCACACCTTTTGCAGCACAGATGGCTGCAAAAGCTGCTGCACAAAAAGCAATGGATAATGCAAGTATGAAAACAGTTGAGGTATATGTAAAAGGTCCTGGTATTGGACGTGAAGCAGCAATTCGTTCATTGTATCAGACCGGTTTAAATATTTCAAAGATTAAAGATATTACACCCATACCACATAATGGGTGCCGACCACGAAAACGACGAAGAGTATAATGTGAGGTTTTAGTTTATGGCAAAGTATACAGGGCCAGTTTGTAAATTGTGTAGAAGAGAGGGTACTCCCTTAATGTTAAAAGGGAGGCGTTGTTTAACCGATAAATGTGCTATAAAGCATAAAAAATATCCTCCCGGTCCTCCCCGTAAACGGAGAACTAAATTGTCGGATTACGGCGTTCAGATGCGTGAAAAGCAGAAGATTAAGCGCAGCTATATGCTTTTAGAAAACCAGTTCAAGCGTACGTTTGATGAAGCTACGCGCCTTAAAGGTGTTACAGGCGAGAATATGCTTGTTTTGCTTGAGCGAAGGCTTGATAATGTTATATATAGATCAGGCTTTGCATCTTCACGGTTGCAGGCCCGACAGTTTGTACAGCATGGGCATGTAACTATTAACGGCAAACGTGTTGATATCCCTTCGTATCAGGTTAAGGTAAATGACATTGTTGAGATCAAGGAAGATTTTAAAACCAACACAATGCTGGAAGATGCTATCAAATTGTCAAAAGCAGTGGGATCAGTTCCTCAATGGCTGGAAGTTGACTATGAGAAGAGAAGTGGTAAAATAATACGGTTACCTGAACGTAAAGATATTGAGTCGATATTTAATGAACAGATGGTTGTTGAGTTGTATTCTAAGTAAGTCATGTGGTTTTAGTATGTGTTTATTTATTGGAGGTAATAATGTCCCATAAAAACCTATTGAAGGGTTTTCGAAGACCATCGAAAATTGTGTTTGAACATGATGAAGTTAATCAAAATTACGGAAGATTTATTGCTGAACCTTTTGAACGAGGATATGGTTTAACTATAGGGAATTCTTTACGGCGAGTTTTATTATCATCGATTGAAGGTGCTGCTATTACTGCAGTAAAAATCCAGGGCGTACCGCATGAATTTACTGCTATCGATGGTGTAGTAGAAGATGTAACCCGTATCATATTAAATTTGAAAAAACTTCGGTTTAAGTACGATAGCGAACTGCAAAAGGTACTGCACATAGTCAAGGATGGTGAAGCAGAGCTTACAGGTGCAGATTTTGCCATAGATAATGATGTGGAAGTGATGAATCCTGAAATTCATATTGCAAGTATTGAGCATGGTGGCAGGATTGATATGGAAGTGCAGATTGAGCGTGGCAGAGGCTATTTACCCGGTGAAATAAGCAAGTCAAATGTTGAAACCATTGGAGTTATTCCTATTGATGCAATTTTTTCACCCATACGAAAAGTTAATATAAAGGTAGAAGATACACGAGTTGGTCAACGAACTGACTATGATAAATTGATTATAGAAATATGGACAGATGGTTCGGTTAAGCCTGAAGATGCACTGGCACAGGCAGCAAAAATCATAAAAGATCATATGACCATATTTATTAACTTTGAAGAGGAAGTTGAGGAAGAGGAAGTGGCTGTTGATGAAAGCCACGATAAGCTGAAAGTGATACTGGCAAAATCAATTGATGAGCTGGAATTTTCAGTGCGTGCATATAATACATTGAAGAGCCTGGAATTGAATACACTTGAAGATGTTGTACGTAAAACTGAAGATGAACTAAAAAAATCAAAACATTTCAGCGAACAAGTGCTGGCTGAGATTAAAAAGAAATTAGACGAGCATCATTTGAGCTTAGGAATAAAGGAATAAGAGGTAGTAACATTATGAGACACCGTAATAGTGTTAGAACATTAGGTCGATCCCATGAGCATAGAAGAGCAATGTTTGCCAATATGGTGACATCGTTGTTTCAGCATGAAAGAATAATTACCACAAAGCAGAAGGGTAAAGAGTTAAGACGAATTGCTGATCGATTGATAACAAGGGCCAAGGAAAACTTAAGCCTTACGGAAAATGATGGTGCGCGTAAACTCCACAACAAGCGTGAAGTAATGCGCCTTATTAAGAATGAAGATGTTGCAAAGAAGCTTTTTGATGATATTGCACCGCGGTTTGTGACGCGCCCTGGTGGTTATACCCGCATGTATCTCCTTGACAGGCGTGAAGGTGATGCTGCTCAGATGGCAATTGTAGAACTGGTAGTTAAACCAGAAACAAAGCAAGAAGATAAAAAAGATAAAAAGAGCACAAAAACCACAGCATAAGCTGTGGTTTTTAAATTTTATATTTACTATTTATTTTATTTTTTTCTCTAATCGAGCTTTCTCAATTGAATGTACCAAACTGATATTATCATTAGCATCAACTTTAAATTCTTCGGGTATGCGGTCATCATAAATGGGATCCAGCTTATTGCTTTCAAGACCGTATTTGCGCTGTATGGTATCTAATTGATGCACTTTTACCATTTTATGAATCTCGATCCCATATTGTTTTGCCAGACGACAAAAATCAATAACTGCAAGATATTGTTTTATGATAAATTCAAGCTCATCATGCTTGATATTTTTTTTGTTTTTTAAATAGATTATATCCTGATTATTATAGATGTTTTTTGCTTCCTGGAGCTTTTTATAACCATTTTTCAGGTATCGCTCGATTGTTTCCCTGTCAAAAAAAAGGTGATATTCTTCAGGGTTATATGGTTTCATTTCTTCAATTGGGTTATACGGTTTTTGAAAATATTTTTTCAATGTGCTGTTTTTGTCATACTTTATCATAATGTCAAAGGATTGCTTTGATGTTGAGTCCAGAATCTGCTGAGCCCTATTAATATACAGGGTGGCAAGTGTATCGGTAAGAGTAACCAATTCCTGTTTTACTTTATAATATTTCTGATGAGAACCGTCAAAATTTTGCCCATAATATTCTTCAGAAGCATTTTGAAAAAGCGTTTGTATTTCCTGGTATTTATTTTTTGTTGTTTCGTCGCCAAAGTTTTCTACCATGATGCGAATCTGCCGCAGCAGTGAAAGAGTCAGGAAATAGTCATTCTGTGCTTTCACGGCAGTAGAAACAGCAAATGATGTTGATATCATGGCAAGTACTGTAATTGTTGTGAACAGTATAATCAGATACTTATGCATATCATTACCCTTCATGTGATAATCTTTTTTATTGTATCGGTAAAACATGAAGACTGCTTAACAGTATATTTTTTATAGTAAAAGTAAAGTATTATTTATCAGTAACTATCGCCAAAATTTTTAAGCGATAGTAACTGATACAGTAAATATTTGATTGCAAAGATACAGGTAATACTATTACATGAAAATATAAACTGTATTATGTTGTGGGGATGAACGTATGGAAAATGAGGATACAAGAAAAAAGATATCTTTCAGGCAGAAAAATCCCACCATTTGTCCGGTATGTGGGTATGAATTTTATCGCGAGGAGATGTTATCGGGTGGCGGCAGGCTTATTGCAGGAAAACTTACCGATGAATTGCGAAGGACGTACGAGAAAAATGAAAAGTGGGGTGTGATATACCCCCTTGCATACGTGGTAACAGTTTGTCCGCGTTGTCTATATGCGGCCTATCCCAAAGATTTCCCAAATTTGCAGCCTGATGAACTGCAAAAAATTAATGCAACTGCTTCAGCACGCAAACAATCAATAGATAAGTTTTTTGGCGGACTGGATTTTAATCAGGATAGGGGCCTGTATCATGGGGCTGCATCGTATTTGCTTGCAATGGATTGCTATTCGTTCAGAAATAAAAATGTGGCGCCTACGTTTAAAATGGCTGTCAGTGCTATACGGGCGGCATGGCTTTTTGGGGATCTGGCTAAACTTGAACCGGACAGGCCTTTTAAAAAGATCTCTGACTTTTTTTACAAAAAGGCTTACGATTATTATTTTAAGGTGATTGATATCATTCAAACAGGTGCTGAACCTGCTGATGCAGCAGGCAACATGGGGCCAGATACTGATAAAAACTGGGGTTATGATGGGATTTTGTATATGTGTGCAGTACTTACCTTGAAGGTTGGTGCAAAAGAACCTGATATGCAAAAGCGTATTGAAAATTTTGAAAGAACAAAACGATATTTGAGCAAATTGTTTGGCAGTGGTAAAGCGTCAAAAAATAAACCAGGACCAATCCTTGACATGACCCGCGATTTATATGATAAGATGAATGAGATGCTTGACCAATGGAAAGCCGGAGAACACCAGTGAGGTATGCTCTCGTTGTACAGTATGATGGCACAGCCTACAGCGGTTTTCAAATACAGGACAATGCACATTCCATTCAGTATGAAATAGAAAAAGCATTGAAAATTTTTACACGCCATGATGTACGTATTGTTGGCGCAGGCAGGACTGATGCCGGTGTTCATGCATTAGGTCAGGTTGTGCATTTTAATCTGGATACTCATGTACCTGCTGATAAATTATGTATAAGCCTTAATGGAATATTGCCGGCTGATATTGCAGTAAAAAAGGTATTTGAAGTTGATAACCTTTTTCATGCACGATACAGTGCCATTGCGCGGGAATATATGTATGCTGTTTATAATCACCCGTACAGAAGCCCGTTTATGCGCTATCGTGCGATGTGGGTCCGTGAACATATTGATATTGAGTTTTGTAGAAAGGCAGCAGCATACTGTATTGGTGAAAAGGATTTTGCTTCATTTTGTAAAAAAACGTCAGCTGATGAAAGCACAGTACGGTTTATAGAATATATTACTGTGGAACGTATGTTTGATGATGTAGTGGTATTTACCATAAAGGGCAATGCCTTTTTGCATAATATGGTGAGGATTATTGCAGGTACCATACTGCACCTGCTGCAAAAGGGCAAAAGTCCTGAAATGATGAAAGATATAATTGAAAGCTGCGATAGAAACTGCAGTGGTCCAACTGCACCTGCATATGGATTATATTTGAAAAAGGTTTATTATCCAGAAGAGTATGATTTTTTAAATGTGTAACAAAGATAATTGAATTGCTTCGTATTGAATAGGAGCATTTGCCAGGTACGCATACTGATACTGTAAAAAATAATAATTGACACATTATTGCACAAAAACAATGGTAATTGAAACAAAAGAAGGATGAATACTGTGAAATTGAAACTATATTATGCCTTCATTGCCTGTATCGTGCTTTGCGTTTGCACAGATGTTTTTGCGCAGCGTAAAAAGGCTGATTATTTTTTAAAACCACAGTTAGGTATATGGTTTGGTCCTGTAACACCGGTGTTTTCTACGGGCGATGATGTTGATACTGCACTGTGGGGTGGCGGGTTTGCGCGCTTTAATGTGTTATCCCTTCCATTGAAAGTTGGTTTTGATTCTTCATACGAGCATTTTAAATCTGAAGGCGTAAAGGAGCTTACAGTAATACCGGTATATGGGAACCTGCTATACAAACTGCCAATTGATATGCCTATTGCCTTTCAGCTTAAAGCAGGTGCCGGTAGTGCAAAAGTGAGCATTGAACCTGACGGCTTATCTCAGTGGGATCCTTTAGGGATGCTTGGCTTTGAGCTATCGTTCCCTGCGGGCAAATGGATTAATATTGGTCTCAGGATTGATTATCTTTTCATCTATGAGACCTATATTAAAGGTGCGCAGAAAAACGGACATATTATCAACACCGGCCTTACACTTTATTTAAACATTGGGATATAATGCACTATGAAGAAATTGATACAATACATAGTACTGGTGGCGATAGTTACTGTGCAGGGGTGCACTGGTAAAACGGCACTGTTTGATGAACTTGCTGACAGCCGCCTGACTGTTATAATAAAAGGGACATTTGAGTCGACAACACAAAGTTCAAGTATTAAAGATTGGGATACTTCTGTTACTCCAACACAATCAATAGATGATTCAGTAAATGATTTTATAACCGATAGCTCCGAACAATTCTCCGCAACATTTATGGTTGATATTGCAGAAATACGACTGGCAAAACCTGATGGTAGTAGCGAGGATAAAGTAGCCAATTACCGGCAGGTATTTACTGCTTCAGTTGATGACAATGATCCGTTTTTTAATGGACAGGGTGTTTGCCTCAAGTGCGACGATATAAAACCGGGAAAGCTGTATGGGATCGTTAAACTGTATATACGCAAGCTGATTTTTGATAATGCAACCCAGTGGCATTTTGATTCTAACGGAAATATCATACCGGATGATGTTCCCCAAGTGATTTTTCATGAAGATGAAGTAAACGGTTTTGATTTTAATCAGATTTTGGTAAATACGTACTATGATTACCTTAAAGAAAATTATCAGGATATCAATAGAGTTTTCCCATTGGAAATACCCATTGATGGGGGGCTTGTTGTTGAAAAAGGCGAGGATGTCATCCTGGAGATACGGCTTGTAATCAAAAATTTTATTAAATTATATGAATATGATTTTATCAATGACAGCGGCTATGCTGCGTGTTACCACTTTTGGGCAGTAAGTGATTGGCTGCGCGATGTTAAACCAGATGATATATATATGGGTGGAAATTTGTTAGGAGTGGCACGAGCATACAGGGCTAATAATGTGACAACGGTTAGTGGCAATGCTGTAGAAGGTTTTGTAATTGCAATACCTTCTACTGATGTCAATGGAAATCCGCAAACAATTGCTGATTATTTTCTGGATGATGATAATACTGAGTGGACTCGTCCTAATTATCAGCCTGCTCAACCATCTCTAAAGTATGGAACCGTTGAAGGTTATTTAGATTACTATTTGCGCTATGAGCAATATAAAATTGAGTACAATGCATTTGTTGATGATGTTGGCAGTGGTGATTATGAAACAAACTGGAACTCATATGATGGATATAAATGGTCACTGCGCCTGCCACCGCTGGTGGCGTATAGCGGTGGCAGTGGTTACACATTAACCAATGTACCGCATGGTGAGTATTTATTTTACCGCATTCCAATATCGAGTGTATCATATGGTAATTTACCACCTGATCCAAATGATTTTATACAATATAGTGGAAATCCTGTCACTATTAATGCTGATACTACGGTAGATTTTTAAAACATTGTTATATATAACAATTTCACATTAGGAATGAGATATTAAGCTCATTATATAAACTGTTCATTATTTATTTTGTTTTTATATTATTCAAGCTGAATCAGTTATAGCAGGGAATACTTATAACAGTTTATAGATTTTCATTTACAGTATTTATATGCTTTCACATTGATAATTCATGTTCCGTATGGTAAAATCCTTACGACTTACTATTATATAATACTTACAAAAACCTTCTTTATAATATCAATCATAGTTTGAATTTTTATCTGGACATACTTCAAGTGTTAAAGATGAACTTATAAGGTACGTTAGTTGTGAGAGTGAAGGTTTTGCCTGGTCAGATGCCTGCTTTTTCTACTATGTCCGGGGGTGGTCCCCAGTATACGGTGATGTAAAATATATTACACTTGCTCCCCGTCCCAAATGTATATCCGCTATACCGAT
>DYLU01000040.1 GCA_020721905.1 Leptospira biflexa
GCCATCCTCTGCTAACTCTACTATACCCTTCGTGTGCGTTGTTGCCTCCTTTAAACGACGGTCATTCCCCTGTACCACAACGCCCGGTGCATCCTCACCGTCCTCTGCCAACTCCACTATTCCCTTGCTGTGTATTGTTGCTTCCTTCAATCTCTTATCGTTACCCTGTACTACCACATCCGGTGCATCCTCACCATCCTCCGCTAATTCCACTATCCCTTTGCTTTTGGTTGTTGCTTCTTTCAGTCTCCTATCGTTACCCTGTACTACCACGTTTGGTGCATCTTCACCGTCTTCAGCCAACTCCACTATCCCCTTGCTGTGAGTGGTTGCATCTTTAAGCCTTCTATCATTACCCTGTACTACCACGTTTGGTGCATCTTCACCGTCTTCGGCCAACTCCACTATCCCCTTGCTGTGAGTGGTTGCATCTTTAAGCCTTCTATCGTTACCCTGTACTACCACACAGGCGGCATCCTCACCATCCTCCGCTAATTCCACTATCCCTTTTGAGACTATAGTTGCATCTTTTAAGCGCCTGTCATTGCCCTGCACAACACAAAATTCACTATCCTCACCGTTTTCAGCCAAACGTACTATACCATATTCTTTTATGGTTGCCTTTTGCAATCTTTTATCATCACCACGCACAACTGCATTATTTATATACTGGCCGTTGGGGCATAATTTTACTATACCAAACGTTGTATCTGTTGCTTCTTTTATCCTTGAATCAGTTGATCGCACTACAGCATCTTCGGCTACTTCCCTGTCATAAGCCAGCCGGACAATACCAGGTTTCAGTTCAGTTGCAGGCGCAAGCCGTGAATCGGATGCCTGAACAGCCAGGCCTTCTTTGTTTGACCCATCATCAGCCAGTTGTACTATACCTTTAAATATGGTACTGGCATCCCGTAACCGTGTATCACTTGCCTGGACAACGGCACCTGGTGTAGTATCTCCATAAGCTGCCAGTTTTACTATGCCAGGTTGGAAAACTGTTGCATACTGTACTGCAGCATTAATATGAAAATGCCTCAAAGCTGGTAATGCAGCGTGGGCAAATATGCCCGCTATCTGCGCACAATAATTCTCTTTTTCGGTTTGTACTGACATAACGTTAATGCGTACATACCGGGCATTAAACAGATATCCACCAAAGATATATGACCCATGTGGCTGGGCTTTAAACCGTTTTACATCTGCAAGGGTTGTCCATATTTTTTTATCTTCAGTTATTTCTATGGAAAACTGCTCCGGGAAAAGCAGAGGATTTTGTGGTGCGACAATTCCTATATTTGTCAGCGGAAATATCATTCCAAAATCTACCTCAATCCACTGTCGTGATGCATTACCGGTGATCTCTGATTCCCAGTATTTGAGGTTATCACTTTCCATTACATTGGAAGGATCATGCTCATATGAAGAACTTGAACTGGCAGTAATTGAAACAGCACCCCGAATACCTGCCTGTACTTTCCCAATTTCAGCAAAGTATTTTGCTGCAATACGCTTTGGTTTTACTATATACAGCTTTAAATACTGAAATACTGTTATGGGTAATAATAATCTGTAAGCATCTTCATCAAGTATAAATCTACTTTCTGTTTTTATAATTTCCCAGTTAATTCCATCTATACTGCATTCTAATCGAAAGTCTGAAGGGAATGTTGTTTTCCCTGAAGGGGAAGGATAAATTTCAATGATATTAACAGCAACTATCGAACCATAGTCTATAATAATAAATTCACTTACAGCATTATGGCTCTTTGCAGTACACCAGAATGATTCATCATTATTTAAAACATTTTTGGCTTCGTTTGTTTCAAAACTACTTGATACAGCATGAATCTTCCCCGGATACCAAACAGGAGAAAGTATATTAATTGTATTCATTGTGTTCTCCTTAGAATATAAACTTACTTTTAAAGAAATTATATATACTATATTTTTGCATTAAATATATACATTTGCTTGATTTTTTATCAATTACAATTTAATGGGTATACAGTATTTTAATCTTTAATTATTGATTTTATATACATACATTGTAACTATCGTAATAATGGGTGTAAAAAGCACAATGTGCTAACTAATTATAAAATTTCAATGAAAATTTACCGCTTTTCATAATTACTATGCCAAGGTTTATGTATTATGTCAACACCTATAGTTGAAGAAAAAACACCAAAAGGCTACACGTTAAAAATAAATATTGCAAAAAAACAGTATATTGCCTTTAATCCAAAAGGTGAAATTATCTATTCCGATGATAACAAAACAAAACCTTTCCATATAATGAAAACAATTGTTTTTATAGGCCTTACATCAAGCGCTTTAAATAGAAATCACCCTTATCAATTATTAAAAATTCAAAATAATACTATAATTATCCCATATGTTGCTGGTGACGGTAAACGGAAATACCTTTTTTTCCCCTCTGATACCATGCTTGATATTGTACCCTGTATTACAGAATTTTTTGATGATATAGCTACATTTGTCAGTTATGTAAAAAAGGGTAATGTCCCGGACTATATACTTGTCAACAGCACATTCAGTAATAACGATATTACGCTTATCACCTCCCTGTCTTCTTCATCTCATGTAGAGATAGTTAATACACCTTCTGCTGTCACTATTGATGACACCAAACGTGCCACTGACCAGATGAATAACGTTGATATTAATTTGCTCTCACAGAATCCAGTATTTCTGGCACGGATTCACCTGCGTAATCTTGATTTGGTCCGTGTAAAACAAATCTTGCTTGATATGGACATTACAGAATCAGATGCACAATATATCATTGCATTTCTTTCTACAATGATTAAAAATTCAGATAAAGAGGAACTTCAGAAAAATGTTGAAAAACTCAAAGAACTGAAAAAAGCATATGAATTTTATTTTTATCTGATAACGCACAATGATGAAAAAATACAGGAATTCATAGCACATGCCAGTAAAAATGACCTGGTAACCTTCCAGACTTTAATACAAAAGGCTAAATTGCTTTTTCCCACAAAGGAAGCCAGTTTACGGTTTGTTGACTATGAAAACCTGATCTGGGAAAAAAAGCAATGAAACATTATAACAAACTACCTATTGTACTTTTACTGGTTATTGCTTTATATACATTTATTTATGCTCAGTTACCCGTTGAAGTATACTTTACCACACCTGAAAAAGAAGAACAGACAACTGCTATCCAGAAAGCATTATTAGAGAAAATAAAAACTGCCAAAACATCTGTCTATACTGCCCTTTTTGAAATCACTGATCCATTAATTATTGATGCTCTTGGCAAAGCTAAAAGTAATGGCATTGATGTAAAGATAGTACTGGAATCAGAAAGATTAAAAGAAGAGGTAAAGACAAAACTTGAATCATTTAATATACCTTTGAAACTGGATGAGCGAAAAGGATTTATGCATAATAAGTTCTTTATTTTTGACAATAAAGCAGTATGGACCGGGTCATATAACATTACCCAACGTGAAGCAAAAAGAAATAACAATAATGCGCTATATATTGAAAATGAAGAGATAGCATCCATATACCTGGCTGAATTTAATGAAATGTTTGAACAGGCTGTATTTGGCAATCGCACTGAATACACCCCTTTCCCGTTTCTATCAAATAAATATTATGTCAAACTCAATGATATAGACATTAATGTGTATTTTTCACCTGATGATGATATTGAACGTATCATTACAAAGCGTATAGAAAAAGCAAAAAAATCCGTTTTATTTTTAGCTTTTTCATTTACCAGTGATGCTATAGGTGAAGCAATGATTGCTAAACACAAACAGGGTATTGCTGTTAAAGGTGTTTTTGAAAAACGGGATATTAAGAATGTCAATAGTGAATACATTAAATTAAAGGTTGAAGGGCTTGATGTTATCTATGACGCCAATCCTTACACACTGCATCATAAGGTAATCATTATTGACGATGAATGGGTTATTACTGGCTCATATAATTTTTCAAAAAATGCCAGGAAAAGAAATGATGAAAATTGCATCATGATCAGATCACCTGAAATAGCAAAAATGTACACACAGGAATTTGAAAAAATTTACGCACTGGCTTATAGAGCTAAAACCAAAAAAAAGAAGTAATGTAAAAAAATACTTTACATATTAATACCTGTATTATTCTTTATTATATAAGACTATAGTATCATAATACAATACAGGAATATGAAAATTAAAAGTGCCCTTGTAAACAGGTTTGTTGAACTAATTGAAGAAAACCATCAGGTTATTACCGAGCAGTTTATGAATAACCTTTTACGTGATCCTGATACAATAGCATTCAGGAAGTTAGACCAACAGCTTATTTACGAATTTGCCGACAACCTGTATCGTGAGCTATCAAAATGGATAGCCAAAGATTATCCCAAAGAAGAAATTATTCGCTACTATCGAAGAGTTGGGCATGAACGCTTTGAACAGGGAATTCCTGTTTCTCAAGCATGCAAAGCATTAATCTTGCAAAAACGGCACCTGTGGATCTTTGTACTTGATAAATTATATGATGACACCACTGCCTATAAGGAAGCGCTGGCTTTAAACAACCGTGTTGTGCTGTATTTTGACCGAGCATCGTTTGCCATGCTTCAAGGGTATGAAGATATGCTTTACAGGAAATTATAATGCTACCTTCTGACCTTTTAAAAACCTTTTATATACAGCAGCAGATTCCTCAGGTTTTTCAATCATTGGAAGATGGCCGCATTCTTTAAATATCACCAGTTGTGCATTGTGTATTTTTTCTTTAAAGACATACGCGCCCGATACATCCAGAACCCTGTCATTTTCACCCCACAGTATGAACGTTGGTGTATGTATGGTACCCAGATATTTTTCAAGCAGTGTAACATCATGAATCTGCTTAAAAATATACTGAAAATGAGCTTTCTTTGTAACTGCCTGTGTGGCAAAGTACTGTTTGGCAAAATCCGGCAGCCATATTGGCTTATAGAAAACAAATTCCATAAGACCATCATAGCTTTTCACATCCTCAACAATAAGAGGGTTGTTGCCTTTTTTCAGTTCTTTTGTTAGTTCACTTTCATTGGGACTTTTTACACCGGCCGCTGCAAATAATGCTAATGTTTTTATATCGTCAGGATAGGTAACTGCATAGTAGCCAGCAATATAACCACCCATTGAATTTCCAGCAATGTGAAACTTCTGCAATTTCAATGTGTGTGCAAATTGGTGAAGGCGTTCTGCCTGTTTTGCTATTGAATAGTCAGCTCCTTCTTTAAAAGAACTATCGCCAAAACCTGGAAGGTCCAGCGCCACAATTCTGTATGTATCCGTCATATGACGAGCAAAGCGCGTCCAGTGATCCATGGTGCCACCAAAACCATGAATGCATAGTACTGTTTCCCCTTTCCCGCCGTCAAGGTAGTGCACTGTGTGCGCGTCTATTTCAATGGTGTGTTCCTGCAAGTCAGCTTTTGAGCGTTCAAACCACTGGAAAAAGTTCACTAACGATGAAGAACAGGAAACATAAACCAAAAGTGTTGCAATAACAAATACAGTACTCATTTTATTCATAGGTAACCTCCAAAACTATATTTATAAACTCCTGTTCAAAGTAACAAAGGTGCTCACTACATTACCCCAGCTTTTTCCTGCTTGTGGTGAGCTTTTCAAGCACTTCTTCAAGTTCTGCCTTTTTATTGTGTTCTTTTTCAATAATATGCGCTGGCGCCTTTGCAAGAAATGTGCTGTCGTTTAATTTTTTCAGCACCCTGTCAAGCTCGCCCTGTATACGTGCAATTTCCTTATCAAGGCGCGCTCTTTCCTTATCAAGATCAATTAAGTCTTTAAGCGGCATATAAAGCTCACATTCCGGAAGCACCGCTGAGGCATCTGTTTTTTGCGGTGTATACGCAGCATTGTATTCAATTGCTTCAAGTTTTGCTAAAATTTTCAGGTGACTCTCCTGCATGCGAATAAACTGTTCAATTTTTTTCCCTGCCTTGATAACAACAAAAGCCTTTTTATCAGGTGGTACATTCATTTCACCGCGGATATTCCGGATTTTATAAACTATCTCCTTGAACAATTCTGCATTAGTAAACTCAAGTTCAAAATTGAAACGTTCATCATACTGTGGCCATGGCGCCGCCACAATACGCCCTTCACCGCTTGTAATGTTACTCCATATCTCCTCGGTAATAAACGGCATAAACGGGTGCAGCAATTTAAGGTATTCATGCAGCACATAATACAGTACCTGTTTGGCGATAGTTCCTGCTGAAGAGTCCCCGGCATAAA
Source organism: Leptospira biflexa (assembly GCA_020721905.1). GTDB lineage: Bacteria > Spirochaetota > UBA4802 > UBA4802 > UB4802 > UBA4802. The sequence goes on from DYLU01000040.1 coordinate 6,300, forward strand.
TACGCGGTTTTGACAGCTCAATATACCAGTCGCAGAATTCATGCCACCAGAAGTCATACAGCGTTTGTGCTGCATCGTTGAACCGATACTCCTGCAACGCCTGAGTTGTCTTTTTCACGGTTTGATTGAATGCATGCAATATCCATTTATCAAACATGTCCAGTGAACTGATGTCAATGGCTTTGGGCTTGAAATCGTTGCCTAAATTCATCAGAATAAAACGGGTGCTATTCCATATCTTGTTACAGAATGCGCTGTAGCCCTCTATGCGCTTTTCAGACAAAATTATATCCCTGCCCTGCGCGGCAAATATAGCTAATGTAAACCTGAAGGCATCGGTGCCATATTTATCCATCATAATGAGCGGATCTATAACATTGCCACGGGACTTACTCATCTTCTGCCCATGTTCATCACGCACCAGCGCATGGATATACACATCATAAAATGGAACATCATTCATGAATTTGCAGCCCATCATAATCATGCGGGCCACCCAGAAGAAAATGATATCAAAACCCGTTACCAGCACACTGGTGGGATAAAATTTTTCCAGTGACTTTGTCTTTTCCGGCCAGCCAAAGGTTGAAAAAGGCCATAATGCCGATGAAAACCACGTATCAAGTACATCCGGATCCTGTTCAATATTTTTTGAATTACACATGCTGCACACGGTGGGATCTGTAAGCTCTACCATGATATGGCCGCAATCCTTACAGTAAAATGCAGGTATACGATGTCCCCACCACAATTGCCGTGAAATACACCAGTCTTTAATGTTATACATCCATTCAAAGTATATCTTTGTCCACTGCTGTGGTACAAACCGTATTTTGCCTTCTTCAACAACCCTGATTGCTTCCTGTGCCAGCGGTTGAATCTTTACAAACCACTGTTTTGACAAATAGGGCTCAATAATGGTATGACAGCGGTAACAATGCCCAACTGCATGGTTATGATCTTCTATCTTTTCCAGAAGACCCAATGATTTTAAATCTTCAAGAACCTTCTCCCGGGCCTGATAGCGGTCAAGGCCCCTGTATTTACCACCGTTTTCATTAACGATTGCATTTTTATCAAAGATATTCACTTCTTCAAGGTTATGGCGCTTTCCCATTTCAAAGTCATTGGGGTCATGTGCCGGTGTTACCTTTACTAGCCCTGTACCAAATGAAGGATCAACAAAATCATCCGCAATGATAGGGATGGGTTTATTAATCAGCGGCAACATCACATGTTTGCCTGTCAGATGGGCATACCGGCTATCATTGGGGTTAACCGCAACGGCGGTATCGCCTAACATGGTTTCAGGCCTTGTTGTTGCCACCGTAATATGCCCTTTACCATCTTCATACGGATAGCGGATATAGTATAATTTGCCTGCCAGATCCTTATATTCAGTTTCAATATCCGAAAGTGCAGTCTCGCAGCGGGGACACCAGTTGATGATACGATACCCCTGATAGATAAGCCCTTCTTTATAAAGTGATACAAAGACAGTACGAACAGCATGCGACAGGCCTTCATCCAGCGTAAAGCGTTCACGAACCCAGTCAAGCGAACATCCCAAACGCTTGAGTTGTTCTTTAATCTGCCCTCCTGAATGTTCCTTCCAATCCCACACGCGTTTTACAAACTCATCACGGCCAAGATCATACTTGGATTTGCCTTCTTTTAACAGCAGACGTTCCACAACATTCTGAGTGGCAATCCCGGCATGGTCCATACCAGGCATCCAGCATGTTGCCCTGCCATTCATTCGCTGCCAGCGTATAAGGATATCCTGTAATGTATTATTCAGGGCATGCCCCATATGCAGATTGCCGGTAACATTAGGTGGCGGTATAACGATTGAATATGCTTCATGCGGGTCATGTTCATCACCATGAAAAAGCCCTTCCTTTTCCCAGATTGCATACCATTTGGATTCGGCAATTTTTGGATCGTATGATGCTGACAATTCCATATACTACCACCTGTTGTTTAAAAATATCCCGTGCAATACATAATAGCTATGTTAATTATTGAGTATGATATACAGTGTCAATGAATTTTTTATAAAGAGTAGATAATTACTCAATTTAAAACTATCAGTGTTTTGAAAAAGTCTTTTTTTGAAAGTAGCTTTCAAAAAGGCCTTTGTCAATTGCTAGCAGTCGGTCGCGGATTTCAATAAGGCTTGTTTGATCATACTGCTGGAATTCAAAATAATCAAGCATCCATATATAGCGGTTTATAAGGCGTGGCACAATATTTGATTGTGCAATTTTCTCTTTATTAAGCGTCTGAAAACTTGCCTCTAATTTTACAATATCCTTTTTTATAGTTTCAAGCTGTGATGAATTGAGCTGTCGCTTCACATAAAAAATATCATGAATATGTGCCACAACAGGAATCCATTCCCGCACATCAGAGCAATCAGGTTTATGCTGTTTAACCAGTTCTGAAGCTTCAATAATAGGTTTGGCCGACAGTAACTGTATATCAATCTCAGACGGATTAAGCAGAAATGCCTCCCGGAAATAAAGCAACGCACGCGGTATATCCCCGGTATGATAATAGCTTTCAGCTAAAAGTGATAATATACATGCGTTGCTCCGGTAGGCACTGCGAGCATACTCCAGCGCTTCAATAGTATGCTGATACTCACCCAATCTTATAAAGCATGTACCCAGCTGCATGAGAAGCTGTAAATTATCAGTTGGGTTTTCCCTGTCGTTGAATGCAATAGTGTAATGCTCAGATGCACTAAAAAAGACAAACCGCATTGCCTTTTGATATGCTGTTGCCCAAACAATCCCCCTGCTTTGAGCAAAAGCTTCAAACTCCTCCCACTGGGTCATAAGGAAATCCGCTGTTTCCTTCCCTTTTTGAAGTTTCAGCATTGCCTTTTTTCTTGATTCCCAGAAGCGCGCAACTCTGTAGGCTTCGGCCAGTCCTGGATAATCAGGGTTTATGGTCATAAGGTCATCTATCTTTTTAACTGCCTGAGTGAAATTACCTGCTTCAATAAATGTATAGGCTTCATTAATACCCTGAAGCAATGGATCATCAAAAAATGTTAATTGTCCGTTTTTATCCATACATTATAATTCAGTAACTGCACACAATTTTTTTATATTGGAATTATGCGTGAAAACAATCACCTGCCTGTTATCAGCCCACTGTTGCAATGTTCTTATAAACTCACCCATGGCATCTTCATCCATAAGCACAAAAGGATCATCAATAACCAAAGGCAAATAAATATCTGGCAATTCCTGCTTTAGTAATTCATACAGAGCAAAGATTGAAGCAATATATATATAGTATTTTAATGAAGCATTTGGTGTATTAATTGAATTTGTTATTGTTTTCTTTATGTATTCTTCATCAATTTTCCCAAATTTATTTTGGGTAAGATCCTGCAGCATTATTTTTATTTTACCAGAAAATATATCAAATCTATCCTTATAATACCGCTCTATTGCCGTATCAAATGAAGTTATAATAATATTAATAAGACGATCCTTTTCATTTATAGTTTTCAGCTCTTTTTCCAGATCAGCTATCTCCTGCAATATACCATTCTTCTCATCATCAAAGTCAATAATGTCCTCAGGTACAGTATCCAGCTTATTCTGTAATGAAATCAGTAAAGCCTTTTTTTCATCCAGTTCATTCTGTATACTCATTTTTATTGACATTCCATGTTCTGCAGATTCTATTGCCATCCCAATATCTTCCTGCAGGGCATGAAGTTGTTCATTCAACATCTTAACATTGCTTTCAAGCTTTCTTTTTTCCTCTTCAAGAATATCAAGTGAGATACTCTCATCAATTTCTTTTTGTATTGTCAAAATGTCTATCTGCTTTTCATTATATTCATTATATTCTTCAAAATACTGCAACAGGAATTCATATATCTCATCAATGGTTACCCCATCCAGTACTATGCCATTCTGATTCAGCAATGTCTCTAATTTAATCTGATATGTTTCTTTTTGTTGCTGTAGAGGCAAGACTATTTTTTTAAACGAATGCATCATTACATAAATAAGGTAATATCCTATACTTGATATCTGAATCAAAATTAATAAACTTACCATCAACCAGCGATGCACAGAAGTGATCTTAAAAACCGGTTTTAAAAATATAAATAGTACCCCTAACGCAAGAAAAATATTAATAATGAGCAGGTTACGTGCAAGTGCATGATTTTTGCTTTCCTGTCCAAAGATAATAGTTTCTATCTCCTCAGAAATAGCCTGTATCTGCCGATAAATGTTTTGCATGGCATGAATATTGTTCCTCTTTTCTGTGGAAAAGTCTTTAAACTGGGGATATTTGGTAGCTATCAGTTTTGTATATTTTTCTATAGTGTCTATCTTTTCTTTAAACGCATGTATCTTGCCACTAACATCCTCTATCTGTTTTGCAACAGTATCAATAGCAACCAGCGTATCCATAGACCTATCACAGGCTTCCATCTTTTCCCGAAGTTTATCAATTTCACTGGTATACAACGCAATTTTTTCATTAACTTCCTGTACTTCTGCACGATGTTTTTTTTGTTTCTGCTCCTTAAGTTCAAGCAAATCAAGTTTTGTTTTGCAATGTTTTATTTTATTCTGGATCTCTGCCAGCACATGATCCTGATATTTATCTGTTTTGTTGTTCGTATCAGCAAACAACCTGGAAAACGCATAATAATATAACGATCTATCCAGCAAAAGAACTGATTTCATGCTGTCAGAGAAATCTTTATTGTAATAGTGTGTATCAAGCGGCGAAGGGATATACGAAAGGACAGAAAATGCATCTTTATTGAAAAGTCCATATAACCTATCAAGGCAGTTAACCGACAAACTCAACGGATTTTCAGTTAAAGGAATTGTATATTCGTTTATATTGCTTCCATTGGATGCACATTCAAATACTTTTATTTCTTTGTTGCCTTTTCTCTGAATATCAACTTTTGTTTCACTGCATTCAAGCGTAAATGTTGCAAACATTGTATCCCATGCATCTTGATTAATGAAAGATGGATTTTGCGGATAGATTGTATCAATAAAGCTTTTTGCAATGAGTGTTTTACCGGAACTATTTTTACCAAGGATAAAATGAATCCCATCATGAAAATCTGTTTGTTTGCTTTCTGCAAAACCAATTTTTGAAACTATACTCCGTACTAACTTCACAGATCACCTTTATATGTCACGCTGGTATTTTCAATATCATTGATAATGTCCATCAGCATATCTTCAGGTACATTGTCAAAATTCTTCTGCAATTCAGTAAAAAAATACCCCCTGAGTGTTTTCTCATCTTTATACATAGCACATATAGATTCACCTGAAAGCTTTGAATTATCGTCAAGCATTACTCCAGCACACCTGTTGCATATAGCCAATATTTCATTACTGTTAAATGAACGGACCCCTTCCAGTGTGCAATGCAACACAACAGAAGGATTGTTATAAGGCTTTAGCAGGTTATGCAATTCCTCATTTGAATGGATGGCAGGGCACTGTATGGTCAGCGATTCTATCCGTACTGAATTTACCGTGATACGTTTTATCTGATGAATTTCATTATTCATGACAGTAATTGAAAGGACATATCTGTCACCGGTTTCACTGAACGTTACTGCCTCAGGACTTCCGGGATATGCTCCAATAATTTTATTTTTATACTTATACATTGAAAAATTATGATGATGCCCCAGTGCATAAAAGTCTAAGGGCATTGATTTTAACAGTTTAACTGAAATCGCATGGGGATCAACAGCAGTATGATTATTTTCTTCAAGGTCAATATGGAAAACACCAATATGGAATCCTTCCTGACCTGCCTTTGTAATACCTGCAATGTCATTACCCCCTCCATAGCAATACACCATCTGTGTATCAAGCATAAGATTAAAAAACTTCTCAGAGCAACCAGATAATGTAACAGTTGAAGGAATTTCATGAATAGCATCTATATTTCCGTTATCCTCCAGTTCTGCTTCACCGGGAATATATATTATTTTCACGCCTTCTTTTAATAATGACTGCAACAAATCTTTAACGGAACTATAATAGGGATTAAGTGCGATACTTCCTTCAAACAGATCACCTGCAATAATAAAAATTGAATGCTGTTTTGCAATCATACAGATTTTCTGGAACGTGCCAAATCTGACACTGTCATCAATATAGGGTAACGCCTTATCTGTTCCAAAATGCATGTCAGACATCAACAAAATCGAAATCATTGTTTATATTTTACATTCTGCATATTTAATTATTTTTTTATTAATTATTCCTTCAGAATATTTATTAATAACTATCGGTATACCACCGCAGGAAAAAGCAGCGTATACGTTACATAATTTTTTAAAAAAATTCTGAATTATAGTTGCAAATAACTACACTTTGGTCAAACATAATTTAAAAAAATGATTGTATAAATATTATTTATTGCAATTACTGGTAAAAAAAGGTGTAGCCCCTTTTATAAGGGGCATTGACAGTAAGATATAAATTTAGTTTGGATTTGAAATGCAATTCATGTAACTATTTTTACAGTGTATTTGCGGCATTGTATTCATTGTGTATAGTATTAAAAGAATAGAATATATAAAATTTAAACCGGAAGCATAGTAATAAAGCAGAAGGCATACTGTAATAGTGGTGCAGCATTACCATAGAAACAATACAAAAAACTTACAGCAAGGGAACATGCAAGGGATTAATTCAACACCAAATATAATGGAAATCACAACCGCTTGGCCACAGGAAAGAACTGGTATTGATAGAATAGTTGGCAACAACAAGACTATCATTGCTCTTAAAAACAAAATAAAGCAGATAGCTGGCTCAAAAGCTACAGTAATGATATTGGGCGAAAGCGGAACCGGTAAAGAGCTGATTGCCCGTGCAATTCACGAGGAAAGCCAGCGAAAACATAATCAGTTTATACCAGTTGACTGCAGCACACTTACTGAAACCATCATAGAATCTGAACTGTTTGGCCATATTAAAGGAGCATTTACCGGCGCAGATAAAAATAAAAAAGGGCTGTTTGAGGAAGCTAACGGTGGTACCATATTTCTTGATGAAATTGGAAACCTTAAACCGCAAATACAGAGCAAGCTTTTGCGTTTTTTACAGGAACGTGAAATCAAGCCGGTAGGATCAAGTAAAATAGTAAAAGTTGATGTACGGATTATCAGTGCAACGAATATCAATGTAGATGAAGAAATTTCACAGGGGAATTTCAGAGAAGACTTATACTACCGCCTCTCAGCAATTGAGCTTCACATACCACCATTACGTGAACGCCGTGATGACATACCAGTGCTTGCTGAGCATTTCATACATATGTATACGCATGACCTTCAAAAAAACATTATTGGCATACATGATGATGCACTGGAACTGCTTTCCAGCAGAAAATGGAAAGGCAATGTTCGCGAATTACAGAATGTAATTGAGCATGCAATGATCATAGAGGATAATACCTTACTGTCAAAAGACACCTTTACGCAAATTTTACCTGAATATAGGGAAGGATTATCACAGGAACTATCGCCCCTTAACCTTTCCAGAGCCATTGAAGAATTTGAAAAAAAACATATTATTTATGTACTATCCCTGGCGCATCAAAATAAATCGCGTACAGCCAAGATGCTGGGAATCAGCAGAAGTGTATTATATGAAAAACTGAAAAAATATGGCATACAGTAAAACCTTACTTCAATAAAACATCCAGATCTTCCAGGTTAAACGGTTTCATTAAAAAGAAAAGATTCTGATCATTGCCGTGTTCACCGATAAATGAAGACATGTCATACCCACTCATTATAAATACCGGTACGTTTGCATTAAAGTTCCTTATTCTATTTAACACATCCTTGCCATTTATATCAGGCAAAATAAGATCCAGAAATATGCAATCAAATCGATTGGAGGCATTCTGTATCATTTCAACAGCACTTAATCCATTACTGGATATGGTAACTAATGCGCCACTGTCCTCAAAATAAGAGCGTAACAACAAACATGTTTCATTATTATCATCAACAACTAATATCCGTTGATAACGTGGGTGTTTTAGTATTGCAAGGTCAGGCTCTTTGATTGCAGGTAACAAAATTGTAACTTGTGTACCTCTTTCTGCCCGCAATACTGTTATATGTCCTTCATGATTCTTTATATGACCAAATGCAATAGCAAGTCCCATACCGGTATGTTTATGCTGATCCTTTGTGGTAAAATAAGGCTCAAACACCTTGGAAATGATTGAATCATTAATCCCTGTTCCGGAATCAATAATATCAATCTGAACACATTTGATATATTTTTTTCTGACTTCTGCCGGCAGAAATTCATTGCTCACGTATTTTACTTTAATTTCAATTTTGCCTTCTGTACCTATTGCCTCTGCCGCATTGCGAAGGATCTCAATAAACACCTGCCGCAGCTGATTAACATCACCATATACTTTGTACTCAGATTCTTCAAATTCTTTCTTTATAATGATTCTGTTATGCAGATTGGGTGTGGCACCTATAGCATACATGATGGGAGCCCTAATATCCAGATATGAAGGATTATACAGCTGACCACGGGCAAAACCTAACAGCTGATTGGTAAGTGTTGCAGCTTTGCTTGCCGCTTCAAATATCCTGGTTGCAAAATGTCGGTTGGGATCATCCGGGGACAATTTACGTAAAAGAATCTCGGCAAATCCTGAAATGCCTGCCAGTATATTATTAAATTCATGCGCAATTCCCCGGGCAAGCCGCCCTACACTTTCAAGCCGTTTTGTTTCAAGTGTTTCCTCTTCCCGCTTTTGCCGTGCCGAAACATCTTCAAGCATAACAACAAAACCTTCAGTTTCACATGAAGAACGCATGTAGGGGAAAGCTTTTCCGGAAAAATAAAATGTGACATCCTCGCCCTTCATTTTAACTGTATACGGAAATCGAGGAATATCCATAATACGGCCGCGCACTACTTCTTTAAAAATAAGATCAATACCGTATTTTTGAATTTGTTTATCTTTCCACACATTATAATTGGGTATCATAGTATCCACATGCTCAGCGATAGCTCTGAATGTCATATTCTGCCGCTTGATATACCCATCGTTGCCATAAAGTAATATTATATACGGTGAATGCAGAAACAAACTTTCTGAAAAGTAAAAAGCCTGCAGCATCTCTTCTTCTAAACGCTTTCGCTCGGTAATATCGCGTACTACCGCATGAATTCGGATAACCGTATCACCCTGTTTGATATAAATATTTTTTTGTTCAACCCAGATAACTCTGCCATCAATTGTTTTTGCCTCAAAAACAATTGATGGTATCAAAATCCCATCTTTTATATCCCGCCAGTGCTGTATATATTTTCTTCTGTATTTTGGGAGAACAAAATACGAAAGATCGTGCAATGTTTTTGATCTTTTGATTGAAAGTCCCAAACGTTCAATTGCATTAAAGTTTACATACTGTATAATACCGGAAGGATAATCAACAGAAATAACAATATCCGGAAGGTTATCAATAAGCTCTTTCACCCTGAAATTTCTGTCAATAGAATGTTCCATATGGTTACACTATACTATTTTGATCCTGTTTATTATAAATAATAGCAATCCATATATACATAGCAAGCACTGATTACCCCCTTAACCTTAGTATGACAAAGAACACATCCCGTTATTCCTGTACACTATTTCATAAAGACATCACTATCATATTTGTCTTTATACTATATACTATGAAAAGGATTGTCAAGAATAAAGTATTTTTATATATTATTATAGCGTACCGTTATTGTAAGGCCACAAAGGCGGTGGTGATTGCAGGTTAGCAAGATTGCCCCACCTCTTTTTTAGGTTTGCAATAATATAAGTTATTCTCAATCCAATGAAGCCGTAAATAAAATTGGTGAAAGAATATCAGGTTAATACGGATTCTTTTTTTCTATACTTCGTATCCTTAAGGATAACCGTTGACGGTAAGAATTTATCCTGCCATACTGATAGGTAGTGATGAAAAGTGAAACTCATCATAAACGCTATTTTAAAGGGAGGAAGTGTAAAAAATGGGCAGATTATTAATTTTATCAGGGATAGTGTTAATCATAACCGGAATCTTATTTCAGGTATTCTCTAAATTTTTGGGGAAACTGCCTGGTGATGTGATGTACAGTAAAAGCAATATAACCGTTTATTTCCCTTTTATGACCATGCTTATCATAAGCATCATCCTAACGATACTGGTCAATGTATTTCTGCGTTTTATTAAATAACAGTAACTATCGACCAGTATATTCTATAATGTTATAGTAATTGTTACAAATGTAATTAATCATTTTAACATAAAAATCACCAAAAATATTCTTGACGCAAAAAACAAATTTTGCTTGTGTTCAAATCTCATTATTATAATACTACAGTACAATTGACTTTTACTTACTATAATAAGGAAAAAACAATGCCCGGTTATTCATTGAAAGATATCATAGAGCGCTCTAAAGGATGGCTTACACATCCATACAGCCGCATTGCGTTTATAATTTTTATAGCTCTATCATTATACATCTTCATTTCAGCTATCATTGTTATGGTATTGACCAAACCCGAAAAAGAAGTTAAAATCCCTGATATTGTTGGCAAGCGTTACGCTGATGTCCATAACAGCCTTATTCGCAAAGGATTAAAGCCTCAGCTTAAATTTTATGATGTACATGATATTAACAATGACATTATTTTGAAACAGTATCCTGAACCGGGGGAGATAGTTCCTGAAAACAGCACCATACGCCTTTTGGTCAGCAGAAGCAACCTGACCATTGATATGCCAAGCGTGGTTGGTATGGAATTGCCTTTTGCCCTCAATAAGCTTAAAAATCTGCATCTGTACGATAAAACCATATCGCTGCGGATTGGTGCTATTTCCTACATACCATCCGAAAAAACTGCTGACAATGTTGTTATTGATCAGAGTCCAAAATCAGGTGAAAAGATTGTACTGGACCGCAAGATTAACCTGCTGGTATCAAGCGGAAGCGCCACACAGCCTGTTATGCCAAAAGTTGTGGGTCAGTCAGTAGACCTGTGCTTTCCTCTTCTTATGTCAAAAAAGATATTTGTTTCATTTACTGTACTGCCCACCAACGACATTGCACAAAGTGGCATTATAGCCAGTGTTACCCCACAGGAAGGCCAGCCTGTCACAGAAGGGCAAACAGCAACCATTCAGGTATACTACTACGAAATGAAGGATAAACCCTATTACGCATACGAACGTTTTACATATACCGTGCCTGGTGATGAAAATGAAGGGCTGTATGAAGTATATGTAAGCGATAATAAATCAAAGAGGCTGTGTTTTTCGCAGAATTTGAAGCCAGGCAACACCATTGATTGTGTATTCCACCGTACTGGCAATGCACGTGTATATGTTATGTGCAACAAAAAGCAGGTTAAGGTACTGAGTTTTGATGTTGAAGAATTTGACTGATACCATTTTACTATCGCCGTCTATTATTGCCGCTGACCTTTCAACCCTGGGATCTGTGGTAACAACATTTGACCACTCATTCATTCATTTTCTGCATATTGATGTAATGGATGGCTGTTTTGTGCCCAACATCACCATTGGCCCCGGTTACATAAAAAATCTTAAGCAACACACTGATATACCGCTTGACATACACCTGATGATTGAAAAACCGGAGCTATCGCTTCAAAGCTATATTGACTGCAAGCCATATTGTTTAACCATACATTTTGAAAGTACACGTCAACCGGTGCGCCTGCTGCAAAGCATAAAAAATTCCGGTGTAAAAGCAGGTGTTAGCATTAATCCTGCAACCCCGGTTGAACAGCTTTTTGATATCCTTGCATATACTGATATGGTTTTGCTTATGTCAGTTGAGCCGGGATTTTATGGACAAACATTTATTCCATCTTCTTTGAAAAAGATAGAAAAGCTCAATAGATTCATACAAACCAATAATTTTAATACCATTATTGAAGTTGATGGTGGTATTACCAAAGACAATATTGCTGATGTTGTAAAAGCTGGTGCTACCATGATTGTTGCCGGTAGCAGTGTGTTTAAATCTGCGGATGTAAATGAACAGGCACGAAAGTTACTGGAAACAGCAAAAAAGGCACAGTAATAAACCCAATAAATTTTGTACGTGTTCTAAGAATGTGCTAATACACTACTATATATTTTACATACATGCTGTTTTTTTATTGCACGGTAAAATGTTCCAATTTATTCTTGATTTATAGATTACGGGGCATTATATTTTGTATTGACAAAAAATAGTTATCAAAAATAATCATCCACTAATTATTTCAGGAGGTAGATACGTGGTTAAGATTCGATTGCAACGCGCCGGAACCAAGAAAAAACCATTTTATAAGGTAGTGGTGGTTGATTCTCGAAAGCGTCGTGATGGTGCAGTTATTGAAAGTCTGGGTCATTATCAACCCATTGTTAAAAGTGAGCAGTTTGTTGTTGACAGGGAAAAAGTAGCAGAGTGGCTGAAAAAAGGCGCTAAGCCCACAGAAACTATCGCAAAATTACTAAAAAAAGCCGGGATATAAAGGCTTATTCCAATCTTACAGGCGGAGGCGATAACGATGAATTACAAGGAACTTGTGGAGTATATGGTTAAATCTCTTGTTGATCATCCCGATAAAGTTGAAATAAGGGAGATAGAAGGCGAAAAATCTACTATTTTTGAATTAAAAGTCACCAAAGAAGACATTGGAAAAGTTATTGGCAAACATGGCAGGATTGCACGTGCCATTAGAACCATATTAAATGCGTCAGCCACAAAAACAGGTAAAAGGATAGTTCTGGAAATACTTGACTAGCAGTAAAGAATATTTTCGTATTGGAGTCATTTCCGGCATCCATGGATTGGATGGATGCCTTAAAGTTCATATAATTACCGATTTCCCTGAGCGATTTTCCGGTGATGTTCTGGTGTATGTGAACATACGCGGACATTACAAAGCTTTTACCATAACAGGTTTTACCTTTGCAGCAAAACGTACAGGATATATGTATTTAGAAGGTATACATGATGCAACTGCTGCAAACGCAATAAAGGGATGCGGGATATTCATTGAAGCCTGTGATAGTGAAGTAACGCTTGAACAGAACAGTTTTCATTATTCAGCAATCATTGGCTGCCAGGTTTACTATAACAACACACTCTTTGGCCATGTAACTGATATCATTCATACGGGTGCAGCCGATACACTGGCGCTAAGGACACCTGAAGGCAAAGAATACCTGATACCGTTTGTTGAAAGTATGGTAAGCACCAATCGATTGCACGAAGGAATCTTAGAGATTTTCCCTATTGAAGGGCTTATTGAGTGAAGATCTTTAAAATTATTACACTGTTTCCTGAATTTTTTGAAAGCCCTCTGCAAACCGGGCTTATGGGGAAAGCAGCTGAAAAAGGGCTGTGCCGCTTTGAAATAATAAACCTGCGGCAGTGGGGCCAGGGACAATACCGTCAATGTGATGATTACCCGTACGGTGGCGGAAGCGGCATGGTGCTTATGCCAGAACCACTATTCAAAGCCATTGAATTGCATAAAGGTGACGCAACAGTCATTTACCCGTCACCATCAGGAGTTGTGCTGACACAGGAGCTTGTAAAAAAGCTTTTTTTACACGATAGTTACTGTTTTATATGCGGCCAGTATGAAGGCATAGACCAGCGGGTGATTGACCGCTTTGTTGATTATGAAATATCTGTTGGTGACTATGTCCTGTCAGGCGGCGAATATGCAGCATTAACCATTATTGATGCAGTTTGCCGCTATATCCCGGGATTTATGTCAAATCCGCAGTCGCTGTGTGAGGAAAGCTTTGAAGATTACCTTTTAGAATATCCGCAGTATACACGCCCACGTGAAATTGACGGGATGGCAGTACCGGATATACTGATAAGCGGCAATCATGAAAAAATACGGCAATGGCGACTGGAAAAAAGTATTGAAAAGACTAAGGCAGTAAGGCCTGATCTGTATAGATTGTATAAAGCAAAAAAAGACGAGGTAGAACAATGAAAGCAATACAGTTAGTACAAAATGAATTGAGTAAAAGTTACCATGATGTAAACTTTGAGGTGGGCGATACTGTTAAAGTCCACTACAGGATAATTGAAGGTGACAAAGAGCGAATACAGGTATACGAAGGCATCGTTATTGCTATTGATAATAAAGGCATTAGCAAAACCTTCACAGTGCGGCGAATCTCTTATGATGTTGGCGTTGAGAGGATATTCCCGCTGCATTCTCCACGAATTGAAAAAATTTCTGTGGTCCGAAAAGGCAAAAAACGCAGAGCCAAACTCTATTTTCTGCGCGAACGAACCGGTAAATCCGCAAAACTTAAAGAAGTACGTTCCCGTAAAAAAGCCATTGAAACACCAGCAACACAGGAGATTGTTGATAATTCAGAAAATACTGAACCAAATGCATAACGCTGTATGGTTGCAAAACCTGATTTTGCAATAGAACAGGAAGAATGTACAAAAGGCCATACCATCATTGCCGGCATAGATGAAGCAGGAAGGGGCTCTTTAGCAGGGCCTCTTTCTGTTTCCATGGTTATATATCCTGTTGCAATCGTTAACAATCCTCCGGAAGAAATCCTTCATTATATAAATGATTCAAAAAAGCTTTCCCATAAAAAACGCCTGCAGGCAAAAAATATAATCACACGCCATTGTTTGTGGTGGGATTGCCTTCTTGTACCGCCTGAAATTATTGACCAGAAGAACATAAACGGAGCTACATACTTTGCCATCACCACGCTTTTACAACAATGCCCGCATACACCACATATGGTGCTTCTTGATGGCAATTTTTCATTTCCGCTATCACTGCCCTATATGTCCATTATAAAAGGCGATTGTCTGTCGCTTTCCATTGCATCAGCATCAATTATTGCCAAGGTAACCCGTGATGAATATATGACCACCATTAATGGGCAGTACCCTGAATATGGCTTTGCTCACCATAAAGGGTATGCAACGGCAGAGCATATACATGCCATAAAAAAATACGGACCATCGCCTGTGCACCGTAAGACCTATGAGCCAGTTGCAAGTTTATTCTATGAACTATTGCTATTTACATGAAAATCACAGACAACATTGTCAGCGCGCACCGCATACAATCATCATCCGTTACACTGAAAAGCGGTCAGATTGTTGTGGGAACTATCACCAAACGTTTAACTGCATCCACCGCTATGGTGCGTGTGGGAAACCAGATTTTTGAAACACGTTTTGCCAGAGGTCTTCCACAATCCAACCATATACTACTGAAATTTAATACAATATCAGGTAATCGTTTTATCTTTTCACTGGTTGAACCTAAAGCTTCAGGCAATACCACTATACTGTGTGCAACACCTTCAAACTATGCATTATTTATGCGAAACCTGAATGCTTTAGATTCGCTGACAGTGTTCTCTATACACAGGGCACTGTTTGACACAAATGCTAAACGCGAATATACATTTACAGTGTTATCTCCGCTTTTGCAGCGTTTGCTGCAAAAAGGTGTACCGGAAAATCTGCTGCAAAAATTTTGTTACACTTTATCTAAAGACACTGGTATAAGTTTAACCATGCATATATTGCAAAATATTGACCATAGCTCATTACAGGATTTTGAGCTTCACGACAATGAAATTGAAAACCTTATGTCAATGATGTCAAAAGATGATATTGAAAGCCTTGTACAATATCTGGGCGATAGCTCCGGAAATTTGTTCACAGTACCATTCTATGATGGCAATTCATTCAATGATGCTTATGTCCTTTCCGATGATAATTATGTGTGTATTGATGTGACATTTTCACATCTGGGAAAATTAAATATTGTGATAACCCAAAAGGATACGATAGCTGCTACAATATACTGTTTTCATGAAGCTGCCTTCAACCTGTTACAGCAGCAATGCGCTGACATAGCACGCAGTATCCACGAACAAACTGGTAAAAAAGCAGTCTGTCATTGTATACAACGAAGTGATTGGGAAGAAAAAATTATTGCATTAATTAACAACTTGTATGTACAATATAGTATTGATTTTTCGGTATAGGAAAGTCCATAATGGAAGACATTGCGGTAGCATTGCAGTACTCAGTTGAAGAACACATCCCCAGAGTTATTGCCAGGGGAAAAGGAAAACTTGCAAAAAGTATTCTTGACAAAGCAAAAGAGTATAATATACCTATTTATCATGACAAAGATCTGGCAGCAGTGCTTTCATACCTTAAAGCCGGTTCATATATACCTGAAAACCTTTACAGGGCTGTTGCAGTAGTACTGGCATATTGCTATCAAATAAACAGCGATTTTAGAAAAAAATTGAATTGAAATATTGCACTTTTTATATTATAAAATAAAGTGCATAATTAATATATTGAATAAGGGAAAAACATAAAAATTTGACAACTATGGCTGAAATGCGAAAAATACCAGTTGATGAATTAAAACCCGGGATGAGGTTTGATAAACCCGTTTATATAGACAGCAACAATATGCTTGTTTCTGCCAATGTTTCCATCAAACTTGATGATATAAAAAAACTTATGCGATGGGGGGTAAGTGAGGTTGAAACTGCAGGAAATTTAGTTTCCACCGAGCAGGAAATCAAGGCTGCCACTGCCCGGGCTACCGTGGCCGAGAGCGATGAAGCAAAGAAGATCATTGATGATTATAATAAGCTTCTTACCCAACGGGTGCCCCTGATAGAAATACATAAAGAAGCATGTAAAGCGGTTGCAAATATTCATAATGCTATAAAAGCAGATGAACCGTTTTCCATTGATGAGCTGGATGCATCGTTAACAATGATTATTGAGATAATGAAGAATTACCCCAATATCTTTTTATTTTTATATGGGCTGGAAGAAGGCAAAAATTATTTAGTTATTCATTCTGTTAACGTCACATTTTACTCCCTGCTTATAGGCATGGCATTGAAATATACGCCATTGAAACTGCGTGAACTGGGGATTGGTACCATGCTTATAGATGCCGGTATGATTAAATTACCCGCATACATCATGCATAAGCAATCTAATCTTACCGAGCACGAATTTAATCAGATAAAAACACATCCTCTGCATGGATATAAGGCACTGCGTCAATTGGGCAAGATCCCTGAAAAAAGTGCACTTGTATGCCTGCAACACCATGAACAGTATGATGGTAAAGGATACCCCAGAGGCTTGAAAGGCACCCAGATAGACGAATATGCCCGTATTGCTGCAATAGCCGACTCATACGAAGCTCAGATAGCAAACAGGGCTTACCGGAAACGGATATTTTTCTATCAGGCAATGAAAAATCTGCTTTCAAGTGGAATCAATAAATTTGACCCGGTCATATTGCGTATGTTTTTGTCAAGGATGTCGGTTTATCCTATTGGTTCTATAATTGAGCTTAACAATGGCACCATAGGAATTGTTATTGGTTCTATTTCGCAAAAGCCTTTGCGCCCTATTGTTAAGCTTATTATTGATTCAAATAAAAAACGTTTTACCGATACCATTATCGTTAACCTTCTTGAAGAAAAAGCTCTGTATATAACACGGGCACTTGATGAAGCCGAAATTGGCGTAAATCTTTTCGAAGTACTGTAAGCTGATACATAACTATACTACACATAGCGGAGCTCATCAATGAACAACCACACGTACGGTACTCAAGGGGAAACCCTTGCTAAAGATTATATTGAAAAACAGGGATTTACAGTTATTGAACAAAATTTCCGCTACGGCCGCTATGGTGAAATTGACATCATTGGCATAAAAGATACATTGCTTGTTTTCTTTGAGGTTAAAACCCGCCATACATTAGCATACGGCAATCCATCATATGCCATCACCCATAAAAAGAAAAAAGCACTGCGCGCAGTGGCAACATATTTCCTTATTCAAAATCCACACTACAATAGTAAACACTACACCCTGCGATTTGATTGCATAACTATATTAGGGCAAACAATAGAATGGATACAGGATATAGTTCGGTGAACTTAGCGAGCACCACCGTTCTGAATATATCCCCACTGTTTAAGCAGTGTGTTCATGTCATTTGAAATGGCTACACTTTCTGAAACCTTCTGTATACCACCCTTTTGCGGTTTACTCCATACAATGAGCTCATCTGGGAATAGACGTAAAGCTGCTTCATCCGGCATTTTGTGTAACATAGGCTGGGTTGTATCAAAGACATACATTCCGCCAGTTTCAGGAAGAGCAGTACCACTGTATCCCCACAACACAACGTTGCCATCGGTCTGGATATAACAGGCAGTGCGTGATGGAATAGTTGAAAAAACAAGGCGTTGCCCCTTTTTCAGGGTGAACGCATACTGTTGCCGTGAAATTTTTTTTACCACACCACTGGACTCTGCCGTATAAAAAAATCCTTCACTGACACGGATGCTGCCCTTTACATCCCTTTTAGCATACAGAATATTCTCAGGCTGTTTAAACCGCAGTGCACACAATTTCTGCTGCATTTCAAACGCTTTTTTTGTATCAACAGCCACAATATTATGCAGTTCATCAGGATCCTGATTCACATCATATAATTCATAATACTCATCTACATGAGCCCCGCCCCAGTGATGCGGCTTAATCCCAAATCCGTAAAATTTTTCAACATACTTGAAATTGTCAATCCTGACAGCATACATCATTCTGCCTTCGCTATATAAAGGCCTGTCCTGCATCTCTTTGCCTTCAATGAAACCCATGAGAGTTTTTCCCTGGTAACTATCGGGTACAGGTATGCCGCTTAATTCACACACCGTTGGTGCTATATCAATATTGCGCACCTGACAGGGCACTGTTGCAAAACTCTTAAAGATATTTTTTGGCAGCTTGATAATTAATGGCACATGCAATTCTTCATCATACAGTGTCTGCCCATGGGTGAATATTGACTTTTTGTCAGTATAGGGGCTGTGTTCATGTGCTTTGTTAAATACCTCACCATGATCGGTGGTAACCACGATGATGGTGTTGTCATACAGGTTTAACTTTTTCAACGCTGACACCACCCTGCCAATATAATCATCAGTATAGGCCACCTCACCCAGATAACGCCTGAACCATGGATGCACATGTTTGATTGATTTTCTCAGTGGCTCTAAATACTCAGGGGGCGGGATGTATGCATTGTGCGGAGCATTGAAATTAATGAATAAAAAAAACGGTTTATCCTTATGCGCAGTTATCCACTCTATGGCTTCAGCAGCAATATCCATGGTATCTTCCCACTGACGCTCGTACTCCGACAAATCATCAAATCCCAAATCAACCCCCATACCTGTATGATCCAGAATAAATGCATTGTTACCAATGGAACGTGTAAGATATCCATATCGTTTAAAAAGCACCGGCAAAGGCAAAGCACCGCTTTCATTGTAAAAATAATTTTTTTCCTGATTTGAAACCTGAAAATAGTAAATGTTAATACCCGTTGACGAACCATACATGGAAGCCAGCATAGCAACAGTTGAAGGGCGCGTCCAGTTTGCCACTACAAAATGCTTTGTGAATGCCACACCATCAGCTGCTATCGCATCCATATTAGGAGTAATGTTGTATTTTGGGTCAATACAGTGTACAGCATCAGCACGTAAAGCATCCACAGAGATGAACACCACATTTGTTTTTTTCAAGTCATTATCTCTATGCTTCACAAAAGCATTGGCAATAAAACAATATGCGGGATCTTTTGAATCAGAATAATATTCCATAACCAGTCTGGCATTTGAAATATTTTTATTAATACCATACCTGACTGTTTTAAAAGGCATAGGTGCTGGTACTAATTGCCCAAGTATTTCTTTTTTTGCGGGCGATAGTAACTGTATAGTAAGCCTTCCCGTTCCCAAAGCTGCACAGTCAAACGATACTACCCCCTTACTGTATTGCAGAGGAAAGATAACACGCGCAGGAGAATTTCGTGATGCAGCAAGCATCAAACTCCGTGTTGACTTTGACCACTTCCTGATGACATCAACATCATAGGCCACATTAACAATGTGTGCTCTTTTACTCCATGGGTTGGGGTATATATCTTTGCTATAAATTCTGGAGCAATATTTTTCATTTTGCTGTACAGTAAAATCGGTTTGCAGTAAATCAGTTATCACCGGCTGTTTGCTACAGCTAACATAAATGATCGATACAAAAAAAATGATGGTATTTTGAATATATTGTTTCATCGTTTTTCTTTACATATCATATGGTTACACTACAGTGCACAGCTAACATTATAAATATCTGCTTCTGCCGCAAAGCGGTATTAAAGCTGGCAGGAGAAATCATTTTTTTAATTGTTATCCCATTAATGCAATAATATTTTAAAAAATTGTTGCACACAAATGTGCATAGCAGTCACCATACAGTATCATCATTATTAGTATACGGACTATATAACATGAAAAAAAGCATTGCATTTCTTATACCTGTACTTGCAATATTCACCACATGCAAAACCCAATTGGGACTTATACACACTATTGAATCACAAAGCGGCTCACCCATAGCAGTATACACTATTGATGATATTTCGGTTACAGTTGAACCATTTACCGAGGATACATGGATACGCATCGCGCAAAACAATAGGTTTATTGACAGTTCCGGAAGCGGAAGATTACCAAAAATCCCATTTTTCCTGATAGTAATTGAAAATAAAGGCAATGTTCCTGTACAGATAAAGGATATCAGCATTATCTATAACAGTTTACACGTACCTGTGTATACTAAAAAAGAAATTAAAGATTATTTATCATCCCCTGCATATCAATATATTAATGTTGAAGAATTGACAACCCCCCATAGAATTATTGAATACACCGGTGATATAAAAAAAATAGATTTTGCCCATAATAGCATACCTTTTACCCTGCCCTTTATTCCTTCAAGCGAAACTCATTTTCATATTGTTGCAGGTAAATGGATACCGGTGAATGAACGCCAGTTTACTGTGGAAATTACAATAAAATTTCCTGATACTGAAAAAATAGTTGATTGTACATTTGTACGTAAAGAATATAGGACAAAAGGCAAACATTTTTTATTTCCGGGCGGGAGGAATGATTAATGAAATTTGACGAATCCGTCATTAACAAGGTATGTGAATTAGCACGGTTAGAGCTGAGCGCTGAAGAAAAGCAGGAATTTACCACTCAGCTTGAAGACATTATCCGCTATGTTGAAAAGATAAATGAGCTTGACACTGCCAGTGTACAGCCTGCTGATCACATAGTACCATTATCCAATGTATTCAGAGAAGATATAGCTAAAGAATCATTACCGGTAGAAGAAGTTGAACGTATAGCACCGCAATTTGAAAAAAGCCATTTTGTTGTACCACGCATTATAGAGGAACTATAATGAACAGGCTATTTATAGCGTTACCCATTGACCAGGGAATAATCAATAATTTAAAACCTGTATATGCAACGCTGTCACAGTACGATGACGTGCTTAAAGTTGTTGAACCTTCGTTATATCATTTAACATTGAAATTTATTGGAGAATGTGAAGGTAATGTTGCACGGGCAATTGAATCTGAATTTGCAACATTACGCATCACTACACCAGCCTTACCGTATGTAGTGAAAAGCATAGGAATGTTTCCTGACAGTAAAAATCCATCAGTTATATGGACGGCAATAGAAACCAATCAAAAATCCATCAATGAACTTGTTGATTACATTCAGAATTTTATAAAAAAATACGGAATTAAGGAAGAAGAACGACCTTTTGTACCACATCTGACACTTGCCCGCATACGAAAGGGCCGCAAACTTACCGAAACAATTCACAAGCGCCTGCAAACATTTTCCACACAGGAGTTTGGTAGTGCAACGTTTAACCGTGTTATACTTTTTTCATCAAAGCTTACCCTTCACGGCCCTGTATATAATGAGCTACAGGAAATTAATCTTGCCTCAATGCAACCTTGAAGATAGACCTCGTATAATTTTTGTTCTATTATCCATCGGCAAAGCATTCTATAGATCAATCAGGTTAAAATAATGCTTCCCATCATGATAGTTGTCATATAGCACTATAGTGGTCTTCCATTTGATAATTTATGTTTCAACACAATAACAACGTGACATAATTTATTCAATTAATATCTCCAGTTTTCCAAAAAAAATCTCCACCCTTCATTAATTGCTTGAAATTATCCAGTCAATTCCTTATCCTTGAAGAGGGAAATGCTCTGTGCACACACAGGCGGTGCAGTAATATCAGCAGTAAGACTGCAATGTGACATG
>DYLU01000115.1:0-1715 GCA_020721905.1 Leptospira biflexa
AATAAAAAATCAGTATGGTGAAGTAGTGAGGACATATTCGGGCTGGGATGCACCGCCGCTACGGCTTTCCTGGGATGGACTTGATGATGTGGGCAGACTGGTTTCAGATGGCAGATACTATTATGAGATAATCATTATTGACAAAAGCAAAGAAAGAATAACCTTTAGCGATTATCTTGTAAAAATTGTAACCCTTGGACCTCAGGGTGAAATTGAATTTGTGCCCCAGGAGTAGCTATGTTACTTTTTATTACCCTTATCACCTTGACTGACTATAAACAACTCGTCACTGATTATGAGATTGCCCACAGGTTATTTTTGCAGGAGAATTATGTGGATGCCCTTCAATATTTTAATTCCATTCTTAAAAAATATGGTGGAACTGCATTTGAGGATGAAATAAGATTTCGGGTTGCTGAATGTTATTTTAACATCAAAGACTATGACCATGCAAAAGGACATTTTGAGACTATTCTTAGAAGAAAAAATCTTGCCTATCTTGAACCAGAATGTCTCTATGCGATTGGAATGATTGATGTCTTACAGGGCAATTTTAAAGAAGCCGAGCAAATTTTACAGAAATTACTAAAAAATCCTGCATATCAGGAAGAAGACCGAGCGAATTTTGCCCTGGGTGTGCTTTATTATTTCCGTGGCAGTTATGTTGAAGCAAAAGAAAAACTACAGGGATTGAATCTACTTGAGGCAAAATTTTATTATGGCAAGGCATTATCAAGATTGGGCGAACCCCTTGAGGCAATAACAACATTTAAAGAGATTCTTGATGCTGTTCCCAATACACCCATTGCAGCACTCGCGGAATTTTCAAGGGCTGAGGCATTATTCTTTAATAAGGATTTTGATGGGGCAAAGGTCAAATTCAAGGATTTTATTGCCAATTTTCCAAAATCGCCATTAATTGACTATGCCCATTTCTTTTATGCTGCTTCGTTAATACACTATGGGGATTTTGCAGGTGCGGCAGAGCATCTTTTACCATTAACCCACCACTCTGATAATCTACTTGCGGCTCATGCGGGCTATTTTTTAGGTATCTGCAGGATGAATTTAAATGATGGTCTTGGTGCTGTAAGTTCATTCCAGAGGGTGCGTGCTAATTATCCCAATACAATGATTTCTTCTTATGCCAATCTCCAGTTAACCAAGGCATTGCTTGCCTATGGTGATACACTTCAGGCACTGACTTCATCATCCCAACTGTCAACAATGTTCGCCAGTGGTGAACTTGCAAGTGTAGGTGAATATCTTACCGGGATGATCTATTTTCAAAAGAAAGATTATCTCAATGCCATTAAATTTTTTGAGTTATTGTTGTCAAGGTATCCTAATTCTGCCCTGCGTGAACCTGGTGCTACTATGCTTTTGTATGCATTGGACAACTTAAAGAATTTTGATTATGCAGTAACTTTCGGAAGTAAATATATAAAGGATTTTCCTGAAGAAAAGAATGAGTGGCGCGGACGTACACTTTATTACCTTGCCGAGGCATATTATTATCAGAAAAATTTCAGTGAGGCAGAAAAGGCATTCTTAAAAGTTACCAAAGAATATTTTGGTCTTGAAATTTCCCCTTATGCCCGATTGGGTCTGGCTTATGCGTTATATAACCAGGACCGGCCAAAAGAGGCGCAGGATATTTTTGAAGGTATGAGCAAGGTTCCCTACGAAGATTCTTCACTGGTAATGGCAATCTA
>DYLU01000115.1:1815-4674 GCA_020721905.1 Leptospira biflexa
TTGAAGGTATGAGCAAGGTTCCCTACGAAGATTCTTCACTGGTAATGGCAATCTACCTTGGTCTCGGTTATTCCCAATTTAATCAACAGGATTATATGAAATCGCGTGAAACCTTTGAAGCACTCTACAATACATTTCCCAAGGATGAACGGTGTGCTGTTCCAACACTTTTTTATGCCGGAATGTCATACTACAATTTAGAATATTATGCAAATGCCATTGAATCCTGGGAAAAATTAATCAGTGGTTTTCCATTGGCAAAAAAGTCTGCCGAGGCTGGATTTCGCGCTGGTGATACATATTTTAAGGCGTTAGAATATGAAAAGGCAAGAAGCCTTTTCCGCTGGGTTGTTGAAAACCACCCTGACGATGACTATGCACGTTCCTCACAATTGGCGATCGCCCAGAGTTATTATAATCAAAAAAATTATGATGAGGCAATCAGGGAATTCCAGAAATTCCTTGATCTATTTCCAACTGTTGAAGAGGCAAATGCTGCCCGAAAAGGAATGGAGATGTGCTATTATCAAAAAGGGCTTGAATCAACTGAAGCAATGCAGTATTTTGTGGAAAGATTTCCCCAGAGTGAACTTGCGGCAGATGGCCAATACCAGATTGCCCAGAAATATTTTGATGACAAAAAATATAAAGAGGCAATGGATGAATTTATAAAGGTGGTGGTGAATTTTCCCTCATCTTCCTATGCCCCGGATGCCCTACTTCTTGCCGGTGAGTGTGCAGTAAATATAGAAGATTGGCAAAAGGCAACTGAGTTATATGAAAGGTATCTCAGTTATTTTCCCAAGGGAAAAGAAAAGGATGCAGTATATTTCAATTTAGGTTCTTCTTATTTTAATTTGAAAGAATATGGCAATGCATTAAAGAACTTTCAAGTTGTTATTGATTCATTTCCTTCATCCCAATATCTTAGCAATGCCCAGCATAATGTTGATGTCTGTAAAAAATATCTTGGAGAGCCTGGTTCAGCAACAACAGAGACCGAAATACCCAAAACCGAGGTCACCCAGGATAGTTTGAAAGGAAAGAAGTGAAATATAAAATTTTAAAGGAGGTTAAAACATGATACTTGGCCAACCATTGGTTGATGTATTTAAGAATAGCATCGTAATGCTTATCTTATTGGTATGTTCTATTATCGCCCTGGCTTTAGTCATAGAGCGATTCTTGTATTTTATAAGAAATGGTTTTGATACGCACAAGGGATTTTTACGTTTTAGCCAGGTGCTGAGAAATCAGGGTGTAAATGGTGCCCTTGCCTATGCAAATCAGAAAAAGAATCCATTATTCGGTCTGTTTGCCATTGCCCTGCAGAATCGCCATCTTGATGCAGATGATCTCTATGATGTTCTTTCAAGTTATATCATTGAGGAAAAATTAAAATTTGACCGTTATCTTGGCGGTATGGGAACCCTGGCAAATGCCGCAACACTTTTAGGTTTATTGGGAACCGTAACCGGATTAATCAAGGCATTCCATAATATCTCAATTACTGGGTCTGGTGGTCCTGCCGTAATCTCTGCCGGTATTGCCGAGGCACTTTTAACTACTGCATTCGGTCTTTTTATCGGTATTCCCACCCTCTTTTTCTATAATTATTTCACAAAAAAGAGTAATGAATTAGCAATGGCACTTGATGGTGTAAGTGATAAAGTCATTGTTCTATTTGATGCAATAAAGAAAAAATCTCCACCGCCAAGTCCAGAACCAGTAATAGTTCCCAAACCTGCACCTACGCCACCACCACCCGAAGATACAACCTGGAAGTTCTAAAAAATGTTAAGGGTTTGATGTTATGAAAAAAAGAAAGCGATTAAATTTTGGTGCAGAATCTCAAGGTCTAATCCTCAATTCTCTTGTGGATATTGCGCTTTCTTTGGTAATCGGTTTTATTGTCGCAATTCCATTGTTTTTTGAATCTGGTATTTTTGTGAATGCGCCAGGCGTGGCTTCGGGCGCGGCTACCGAGCTAAGTGATATTAAGGTAAATATACATTTATTGAATGACGGAGGAATATTATTAAACGAAGAACTGGTCAGTTATGAAAAATTGGAAGAACTACTTCCGCAACTCCTTGCGCGAAGTCTTGAGAAAAGGGTGATTGTATCTACTGATTCTGAAGTTACATACGAAAGGGTAATTCAAATCCTTGATTTAGCAAAACAAAAAGGTGCCGGAGAATTGGCATTATTGAGGAGTAGAAGATGAAGAGAATGGACAATGTTGATATTTTACCAATGGCAGCAGTTGCCTTGATGGTTGTCTTAATGATGATGATAATTGCACCGATGACAATGACCCACACTAATACGTCGGTTGAGGTTCCAAGGGCACATACTGCTGAGGCAAAGACTGAAGAGAACTTTACGGTTACTTATACTGCGGACCAGAAGTTACTAATAAATGACCAACTTATAGCACCTGAAGATTTTGAGCGTGTTGTTCAACAGGCAGTAGAACAAGACCCTTACCAATTGATTGTTATTCGTGCGGATAAGAGTGTTTTGCACAAGGATGTGCTTGAAATCCTTGCCAAGATAAAGGCAGCAGGTGCAAAGCGCATCGCCTGTGCCACCAAAAAACCAAAGGGTGAATAATGTTAAAGGATAAAAGATTGGATGTCGGTATAGTTATTTCAATTATTGTCCATATTTTGTTGTTCTTACTCTTTTCCCGTCCGAGTTCTGCATCTACGGGTACTTACGAAGATATAAAAGAGGTAACCTTCCTTGACCAGTCTTATCGGCCTGAGGTAGCAAAGGTCGTTTCCAAGGGGTCAATATGGGGAGAGGTAAGTGAAACTCCGGCGCCTTCTTCTGGCACATATGGTGGAAGTGATA
>DYLU01000003.1 GCA_020721905.1 Leptospira biflexa
ATATATTACCTCTGGAAACAAGTTTCGTGTAAGGGTAACGTATACGCATCAGGAATTCAAACACTTTATATGTTTTTTTATAAAAGTGTATTATGTTTCATAAACGTAATGAACAGTTTCCAGTATATTCACTATATACAATTATAATTATATTTGACAATTTTACTGCATTGCCAGTACTCTTAGCACACTTTGCTTTGAAAATTTACACACTTTCCCTGTTGCCAAAAGAGCACGGGATATATTCAGGTACAATAACCAGATATCATGAAGAAAAAATTACCATCATTTTTTGACTGCATTGCACTCTTAACCATTACTATTATTCTGCTGTTTACGGGAACAGTACTATTCAAAATACCCATCCCGCTACTGCTTATAATTGCCGCAACGATAGCAGGCATTAAAAGCTATCTTCTGGGTCACAACTGGTCAGAAATTGAGGGCAGTATTGTCAATGGTATAAAAGGCACATTGCCAGCCGTCATGATCCTTTTAACTGTAGGGATATTATCTGGCAGTTTCATAGCATCAGGAACCATTCCTCTGCTTATAGATTATGGTTTGAAGCTTATTCACCCATCTTGGATTCTTCCGGCAGCATACATTGTGTGCTGTATCAGCAGCCTGGTGATGGGAAGTTCATGGACAACTGCAGCAACCATTGGTGTTGCCCTTGTTGGCATGGCTGATGCCATGCATGTATCCCCTGCTATCTGTGCCGGTGCTGTTGTTTCAGGCGCCTATTTTGGCGATAAGCTCTCCCCTTTATCTGATACAACAAATCTGGCACCGGGTGTTTCTGAAACTGACCTCTTTTCACATATACGGGCCATGATTGTAACCACTATCCCGGCGTGGGCTATTGCATTAGCAGGCTTTATTGTGTTAAACATGTACATTGTTCCGGATACTAATACACGAATAGAACACATTGAATCATTATTGCAAACTTTAGAATCATCATTTAACCTGCACCCGGTAACCATACTTCCCCTGGCAATAGTTTTGATTATGGCACTGATGCGTTTCCCGGCAGTAGTTATATTACTATCAGGAAGCACCATTGCAATACTGGTGGGATGGCTGGCACAATCACAAAGCTTGCTTTCGGTACTTCAGTATGCATATTCAGGATATACCATACATACAAATAACGAAATTATTAATAACCTTTTAAACCGTGGCGGTATAGTAAGTTTTTTAGAAACAACGCTTATTATTCTATGTGCTACAGGCCTGGGTGGTATCTGGGAAAGCGGGGGGTATATAACATCATTGCATGATAACCTGCTCCATAAAATCAAAACCAGCAGGATGCTCATTATTTCAACTGTTATTACCGCTGTTATTTCAAATATCATAATGGCCGAACAATATTTATCCATTGTTATGACAGGAAGAATTTATAAAGACGCATATAAGCGGAAAAAACTTAAGCCTTTTATGCTTTCCCGTTCGCTGGAAGATGGTGGAACTGTCACGTCTCCATTGGTACCCTGGAATTCATGCGGAGCATTTATGAGCTCTGCACTGGGTGTGTCTACACTGCACTACCTGCCATATGCATTTTTTAATCTGGTGATGCCGGTTGTTGCAATTGTATTGACAACCTTTGGCCTTTTTATTTACAGAAATAAAGATTAAAAAATAATTATTTTTAGGTGAGATTGCACTATGCAAAAAAATGCAAAGGAAATACCCGCACGCAATGAAACACCTGTTGAACATACATGGGATTTAACACCATTGTTTGTGTCCGATAGTAACTGGGAAGAACTCTTTGCTGCAATAGAAAAAAAATTATCCCGGTATAAAACCTTTGAAGGAAGACTTTCTGAATCATTTGATATCTTTTTACAGGCTATTGAATTTGATCTTTCCATATCCCGCGATATGGACAGACTCTATACGTACGCACATCTGAAAAGCGATGAGGACACCCAAAATCAGAATTCGCAGGCTATGATGCAAAAGGCGCTTTTGCTTGCTCAACATGCGGCTGAAGCATCAAGCTTTTTACTACCTGAGATGCAATCCCTGCCTGACGCTGTTACCAGTAACTATCTGTCAAATCCCGGGCTTTCACAGTATTATTTTTATCTTGAAAAGATACTCCGCTACAAAGATCACACGCTTTCCAAAGAAATTGAAAAGATACTGGCAATGGCTCAGGACTTAGCTATTGCCCCTGTTGAATTTTTTCGTAAACTTGACAATGCCGACATGCGCTTTGGCAGCATTATCGATGAAAATGGGAATACGGTTGAATTGAGCCATGGAAATTTTATAACATTTCTGATGAGCTATTCGCAGGATATACGCAAAAATGCTTTCCAGACCTATTATCAGGCCTACGACAATCACAAATACAGCATAGCACAGTCACTGGCAAGCTCTGTAAAGAAAGATGTGTTTTTTTCGCGCGTACGAAAGTTTAAAAGCTGCCTGCACCAGGCACTGTTTCCCGATAATATTCCTGACACCGTGTACCATACATTAATTGAAACAGTTTCCGGCAACCTGCTTCCATTGTTTAAATATCTTTCATATCGTAAAGATGCATTGGGACTGCCCAAATTGCACTTCTATGATACCTATGTTCCCCTTGTTGCCGATGTTCCATTCAGCATGGAATACGAAGAAGCCTGTGAAGTGTGCGCACAGGCCCTGCACATACTTGGCGATGAATACGTTTCTACATTGCATACAGGGCTGCTTGGCGGATGGGTTGACCGTTATGAAAACAGGGGGAAGGTAAGCGGTGCTTACTCATCAGGATGTTATGATTCACCACCGTACATCCTTTTAAACTATGATGCCAATACCATAAATAGCCTGTACACACTGATACATGAATCAGGACACTCCATGCATTCATATTATTCACGGAAAAATCAGCCGTACGTATATCATGAGTACACTATATTTGTTGCAGAGGTTGCATCCACACTCAATGAAATTCTTTTAAGCCACTATCTTTTGCAGAAGTACAGCGACAACCCTCGAATGCAGGCATATATACTCAACCGTGAAATTGATGAAATCCGTGGCACACTATTCAGGCAAACCATGTTTGCTGAGTTTGAGTTACTGCTTCATTCCATGGCAGAGGACAACAAGCCATTGACATTCCAAACCATGACCGAAACGTATGTAAACCTGTTGCACAAATATTTTGGGGATACTATTGTTATTGATAATCAGCTACACCTGGAATACCTTCGCATTCCACATTTTTATTCAGCGTTTTATGTGTACAAATATGCAACAGGGATTGCTGCCGCGCTTTCATTAGCACGACAGATCATAAACGATCCCGCTGCATCACAGCGTTATCTGCAATTCCTGTCGTCAGGCGGCAGTAAATTTCCCTTAGAAGAGCTTCGCATTGCCGGCGTTGATATGGAATCGCCGCAACCTGTTATTGACGCTTTACAGTATTTTGACAGCCTTGTAGACAGGTTTATTGCTGTTCACAAAAAAATTCATTAATCCAGCAGCTTCTGTAACAGCCTTTGGGCCTTGATGTTGCCAGGATCAGCTTCAATAATTTTGTTGCAGTACTCAATTGCGTCACTGGTTTTATGCAGGGAAGTACATATAGCAGCCATCACATAAAGTGCCGGGATGTATGATGGCTGTAAGGCAAGCGAATGGTAAGCAGCTTTATATGCTTCTTCATAATTGTGTAATTTATACTGAGCTATCGCCAAAAAATATTGAGCCATGCTATCATCAGGTTTTTTTGTCACATACTCAGTTAAGTGAACCACAGCATTACTGTACCGGCGTGTATATATATATACGAACAGGCTAACAGCAATAATGAGGTCATATCATCCGGATTCATAGAAACCCCGCGCTTCAGTTCATCTATTGCCAGAGCGTATTTCTTTTCGGCAAAAAGCTGCTGCCCTTTTTCGCGATGCTGCAGTGCATTATACATGATGGGATCAAGTTCAAGTAAAACAAATGTCATATCATCACGGGGTGGCGTGCCACCCAAAAATTTTTCCCACTGCTCAATTATGTACTCCTTTGCATCATCAATGGGCATATCAAGGGTTTCCATCAAAAGTTTTTCCACACGTTCATCGCCAAACTCCTCATTGTTCCAGTTGCGTGATTCCGGCAGACCATCAGTATACAGGAAAATCCGATCGCCAGGTTCCAGTATGCCAAAATTATCCTCAAAAAGACTTCCCACTTCCTCATTGGGAAGTGCCCCTAAAAAAATACCACCGGTATCCCAGTATTCCAGACGACCGGTGTTGCGTTTACATACTATCGCTTTACGATGCGACCCGTTTGCATATATAACATCATACGTGGGAAATATTACCATGAAAAATACCGTTGCGTATTCCTGTGTGCGGATAATATTGACGAGCTGATTGTTAACATCAGCAAATATACGCCTTGGAAGCATGCATTTGCGGCATGACTCATGGAAGCTAATTTTAACCATGGTGCTGACAAGTGCAGCAGGAATACCATGCCCGGACACATCTGCAATTAAAACCCCCAGGCAGTCATTGGGCATGGCAATTATATCATACAAATCCCCGCCTATATCACTGGAGGCCCGATTGTATGCAATGACTTTAACTGCATTAAACACCACCGGTGTTTGCGGCAATATTCCCTGCTGAATGCTGGCAGCAATCTTTAACTCTTTTGCAATCAAATCATTTTTTTCCTTCAATGCCGTCAGGGCCTGATTCAATTCTTTTGTCCACTCTTCAACCTTTTGTTCCAGATTTCTGCGTATGTCATTAACCTCATACGCAGCAGCCAGAAAGCCTTTGCTGGTATTGATAAGTTCTTTATCCAGATAGGGAAGGAACAGTGTACCGCTTCCACCCCGAGCAAGATCTATTGCAGCAGACTCAATTTCACTTAATGATTCTTCAATAGATAGCAGGTAAAAGAACAAAATAACAAATACTATAAATCCTGTGATAATGATAAACAAAATGGGTATTGGCGAAAATATGTCATAATTGTTATAGTATACCATAAGCCCCAACTCAAGCATTGCCACAAGGACCATGATATTGATGAATATAAATTTTCCCCGTATGCTCAGTATATAGCGTTCATTAAATGAAATGCCACGCTTCACCAAAAGCCACTTGACCTCACGGCGCATCCTGCCCGATAAAAGCTCAGCAACGATATAGGTCAAAAATACATAGATAAATATTGCCGAAGAAATACCAAGCAAAAGAAATAATGCATTAGTAAAAGCTCCTTTTATGGCTTCATATACACATACTCCTGCCATCACAATTGAGGGATACATTAATGCTGCTTTCATATTATCACGTGGCAGATGTTCAAGTGCTTCCAGTAAATAAACTGCCTGGCCATCATCAATTGTCTTATGAAGTGTATTATTTACTATATATCTATTGATGACAGAAAGCCGTTTTGTAAAGCAGGGAATCCCTGCTTTATACAATACACCAAAATGTATATAATATAATGGAGCATATATAAAAAGCGTCATGCCTGAAAAAAGAATCAAAAAATCCATGCCTGTATTGCTGACATCAAACCTGACAGTAGCATACAGAAAAAGTGCTATGTACACTGCAATAATAAAGCCACCCAAACTTGTGGTAAATGCTATAGCAAAGGTATAGGTAATACGTTCGCTTATAGCATTAAATATGGCAAAAAAAGGCTTTATTGCCCATGTTTCAAATCTTTGTATGGATATCATAACGAATTATCCTGATAGCATAAATATTTTAGATATTTAGTATATACTTTTAAAGTGTAGTATATCATATTAACAAAATCAATTAAAAAAATTTTTATATTTCACAGTACTAACTGTCAGGGCAACTGAGGTGTGTTTTTATGGCATATACAATAATTTATTTGATTTTCCTGTTGACTCAGTACTATTTATAGTGATATACTTATGCCATTAAATACTTGTATATAAATCTCTTATGAAAATCCGGTTATATGCCAATGCAGCAAATCTCAAATAGTAAATCATCAATCGCTGTATTAGTGGTAGATGATGAAGAATCAATCAGAACTATATTATCCCGCTATCTTTCACTGAAAGGGTATATGGTACTTACAGCTCCTGACGGCAAACAGGCAATGGAGATTCTTCATTCACAGCACGTTGACCTTGTCCTTACCGATTTAGTGATGCCCACTGTCAATGGCCGGGAGCTTCTTCAGAAGATGGCAGAGCTTTTCCCTGAAATTCCTAAAATAGTATTAAGTGGTTATGGCACCCATGAAGATATGTTAGTGGCTCTTAAAACCGGTGCATATGACTTTATTCAGAAACCGCTCACGGATTTTGAAATACTTGAAAAAGCTGTTGAACGGGCAATTGAAAGTAAACTACTCAAAGAAGAGCGCGATAGATATATAGAACAATTAACCCATCTTAATGATATCATTGCACTTTTAAATCAGGGTGTTACCTTTGAGCATATTTTTGACACTATCGCTGCCAGGATGAAACAGGCTATTCCCTATTCACGGTTGGCGATAGCTCTCATCAATAACGCAGGGATGGTAGAAACCAAACTGGTATCATCCCAAAAGCCTGTCCTTATTCCCCCGGGTTCAACATTTCCTCTGGACGATTCATCATTGGCACAGGTTGCCAGGACAAAAAGCCATATGATTATCGACAACCTAGAAGAATATATAAAAGATCACCCATCAAAAAAGGCCGAGCTTTTGTTACAGGAAGGAATGCTTTCAGCATTAACACTTCCTTTAATTGCATCAGGACTGCTTAAAGGATTTGTATTTTTTGCATCTGAACACAAAGGCATATTCAAACCTCATCATATACAATTTGCCCAAAGTGTTATTGGTCACATAGCATTGAGTCTCCAACGAGGCGAACTATTACATCAGCTTGATGTATATAATAAAAAATTAGAAGAAATAGTTAAGATACGTACCCATCAGTTATTAAAAACACAAAAAGCCACAATATTTGCATTGAGCAGTTTAGCGGAGCTACGCGACCCTGAAACAGGCTATCATTTAGAGCGCATCCGCGAGTACTGTATGTTGCTGGCACAAATTGCCAAATATTCCGGTGGCCTTTTAGAAATTAATAACCAGTTTTTAAGAGACCTCTATGATTCATCTATTTTGCATGATATTGGTAAAGTTGGCATCCCTGACAGTATACTCCTGAAGCCAGGCAAGTTGACCCATGAAGAATTTGAAATAATTAAAACACACACTACCATTGGCTATAACTCTTTAAAACGGGCATCTGAAGAAATGGGACAGGATTCATTTCTCACTATGGCCATGGATGTAATCTTATATCATCATGAAGCATGGGATGGTTCAGGGTATCCGCACGGGTTATCGACTGAAGACATACCGCTTGCTGCCCGCATTGTAACCATTGCTGATGTATACGATGCGCTCACCACGGTGCGTCCGTATAAAGCAGCCTTTGATCATGAGAAATCTATTGCAATTATGACTGAAGAGTCTCATCGCTATGACCCAAAACTGTTTGAATTATTTATACAAAATGCAAACGATTTTGATGAAATTCGTAAAAAATACCAGTAATGTCTTTGTGGGAGAATTATATGCAATCATATTATCGCTTTGGCAGCGCTGTCAGTCCATCAGTAAAAAAAATAATTATATTTACAACCGCCATTTATATTATACAGCTTATGGCAAATATCATTGCACCCGGATTTATTGAAACCACATTTGGAATAAACCACATAGGATTCATTCATCAATTTAAACTATGGCAGCCCTTAACGTATATGTTCCTTCATGGCAATTTCTTCCATATATTTTTTAACATGTTTGCCCTATGGATGTTTGGCAGTGATTTAGAAGAACTTTTTGGCAGTAAATATTTTACCAAATTTTACCTGTACAGCGGTACAGGTGCAGGTTTATGTATAGCACTTATGAATTATTATATTTTTGACAACTATGGATACAGCCCCATTACCATAGGAGCATCAGGCGCTATCTATGCATTACTTCTGGCATACGGGATGATATGGCCAAACAGGGAAGTGCTTTTATACTTTTTATTCCCTATCAGGATGGAATATCTGTTATTAATATTTGGAGCTATCGAATTTTTTGGTACCTTATCCTCTGCAAACGGAGACGGTGGCAACATAAGCCACATAGGCCATCTTGGAGGACTTATTACAGGATTTGTGCTTTTAAAATCGAAGTTCTGGTATCAGAAAAAAGCCCAATTCAATCCCTTTAGCTCACTTTTCAGGAACTATCGCTTAGCACGCCATAAAAAAAGAATTGAAGAGCGCATAAAAGCCAAAGAGATCATTGACACATTACTGGATAAAATTACCCGCTATGGCTATGGCTCATTAACCCCTGAAGAAAAACGTCAGTTAGAATGGGCCCGTAAACACTTCTATCCCGGCAATGATGACATCATCCATTAGGTAGTGGCGACAGTTACCAGGAATAATTTACTTCTTGACAGCAAGCTTGTGTATGGGAACATCGTTGTATTATTTTTGCCATGAGGTGTCCCATGTACTGGAACAAGGAGATTGAAACAATCAGCCGTAAAGACTTAGAAGCTTTGCAACTCAAGAAATTGCAGAAAGCATTGCAGGCTGCACGTACTACCCCATTTTATAAAAAGGTTTTTGAAGAAAATCACATCAATATTGATGCTATAAAGACACTTGAACATATTAAAGACCTGCCATTTACTTCAAAGAATGATTTGCGTTTGAGCTACCCGGATGGGATGGTAGCCGTTCCCAGGAAAGAAATAGTACGCATGCATGCCTCATCGGGAACAACCGGCAAATCAACAGTTATCTTTTATACAGCAAAGGATATACAGGACTGGGCCGACCTGGTTGCACGATGCATGGTTGCAACCGGTGCAACTGATGATGATGTATTCCAGAATATGATGGGCTACGGGCTTTTTACCGGTGGACTTGGATTGCATTATGGTGCTGAGCGTTTAGGTTGCATGGTCATTCCGGCAGCTTCAGGAAATACACTGCGTCAGATTAAGCTGATGCAGGATTTTGAAACAACTATTATCCATATTACCCCAAGCTATTGTCTTCACTTGGTAGATGCAATCCGGGCTGAAGGCATTGACCCATATGCCTTAACTGTAAAAAAAGCATACCTGGGTGCTGAGCCCTATTCAGAAGCAACCCGCAAAAAGATTGAAGAGCAGTTTGGCATTGATGCATATAATTCTTACGGCTTAAGTGAAATGAATGGCCCGGGTGTTGCGTTTGAGTGCACCTATAAAAACGGCATGCACATCTGGGAGGATTACTATATTGTTGAAATAATTAATCCTGATACCGGTGAAGTACTCCCACCCGGGGAAGAAGGCGAGCTTGTGCTTACACACATCAATCGTGAAGCAATGCCCATCATCCGTTACCGCACACGGGATCTTACACGTCTTGTTCCCGAGCCATGCCCCTGCGGCAGAACACATTACCGTATTGACCGCATTAAAGGGCGTACTGATGATATGTTAATAGTAAGCGGCGTCAATGTGTTCCCATCACAGATAGAAACAGTACTCATGAAATTCCCTGAGGTTGGCAACAACTACCAGATAATCCTGGACAGAGAAAATAACCTGGACAGGATGCACATTAAAGTTGAGCTGTATTCAAAGCTTTTCCATGGCGACATTAAGGAAATTGAAAAAATTAAAAACAGGCTTAAAGAAGCTTTGAAAGCACTGATCACCATTAATCCCCGCATTGAGCTTTTAGAACCTGGTTCACTGCCACCAAGTGAGGGGAAAGCAAAGCGTGTTATTGATAACCGTACGCTCTAATACTTTATAAGGGGAGGTACCATATGGCTTATCAGGTATCAGTATTTGCAGAAAATAAACCCGGCAAAATTGAAAGAATAACCAGTATACTGGCAAAGCAAAATATTAATATCAGGGCTATCACCATAAATGATTCAGGCGATTATGGTATTATCAAACTGCTCCTTGACAGGCCTGAAGATGGATGCACTGCCCTGAAGGAAGAGAGTGTTGCCGCAACGTTGAGGGAAATAATAGCTGTTAAAATAGGTGATAAGCCTGGGAGCCTTCATAAAATAGCAGCCATTCTCAAAGACCATGCAATAAATGTTGATGATGCCTATGGCTTTACAGTAAAGCCTCATGAAGAATCTGTTTTTGTGTTCCAGGTTGATAATCCAAAAGCGGCAGAAAAAGTCCTTAAAGATGCAGGGTATCAATTACTGGCTGATAAGGAATTATATTTGCTGTAGAGAGTATTTGATTCAAAGATTGAATTATTTTCTATCATCGCAACAGTTTTTTACTTTGTCATTTCAACAAATGATTGGATCTATCATTTCAATGAACAAACTCCAATCAACGGGATATTCATGGGTGTGAGAGATCTCAAGCATCAAAACGGCCATACTCAGAGTCATGAATCATTGAGACTCTGAATGACACAGGTGGATTTCATTCTGAGCAAATCGAAGTATCATAACGCAACGTATGAGATTACTTTGTCCCGATTGCAACAGGATGAAGCAATGGCGGTGTTTTTTTATTTATTATGAAATTCTATTTTTAAAAGGAGGGATGTATATGAAACAGTATATATCTATAGTGTTACTGGGCATTGCCTTCATCATGCTTTCATGTTCACAGCAGATCAGCATACAGGGAAAGCCGGATGTACTGGTAAAAAAATACCTTAAAGACGATTCCACGTATGTCATTATGTGTAAGGGATATCCTAAACCTGATACCACAGGTATACAGGCAACCGAAACAGCCAAAGAAGCCGCTTTGCTCAATGCCCAGTATATTGCTCGCGGCTTATTTTCTGATGAGGTTGATGTTATAAAGGATGGCATTGTTGATGGATTTTTAGTAAACCCTGACTATGTAGTAATAACCTATTCTATTCGCCACCCTGATATAAAACGATATTTGTTAGAATAACAATACTTTCTTTATTTTTTTCCAGTTAGTATCCACCATACAACAAGAGGAGGGGTTTTTACAACCCCTCCTCTCATTTCATCATCTGAAGTGAATCAGTAATTACTTCTGTGCTGGAGCTTCTGCTGGAGCCTGTTCTGCTGGCTGTTCCTGAACTGGCTGTTCAGGAGCCGGAGCTTCTTCTTTCTTGCAGCCAACAAATGCTACAGCAACTGCGAAAATAGCAATAAGAATAAGAGATGCAAATTTCTTCATGGCGCTACTCCTTTTATACTATTAAAATTTATGATTTTTGAATCTGGCTAAACAAATAAACACAGCCATATAAAAAAATCAAGTATATATTAAAAAAATTTTTTCTGATATGTTGAACGGCATGTTGCTGATTCCCATACCGTCACGCTGAGTACATTAATGTTTGTTGAATGAATGCGAGAATATTGTTTTAACATTTTTTCAATTTTTTGATATATAATTTTTGATAGCAATTCTGAACTGGGGTTCTGGTGAGTAAACTCCTTTACATCATTTAAATTTTTGTGGTCAAACTCCTGCAGCACCGCTTTCAGTATGTCTTTTAGATCATGAAAATCAATCAATATCCCTATATCATTAAGTTTTTGCCCATACACTGATACTTCTACTTTCCAGTTATGGCCATGAATATTTTCACATTTTCCTTTATATCCTCTTAACTGATGGGCTGCTGAAATATAATCTTCTATTGTCAAAATGTACATCCCGGTGCTCCTGTTTAATCGTCTATGCAAACATGGTCAGCACTCTGCTTACTTTTTCTATCTCACGTTTGGTGAGTGTGGGATAGATTGGCAACGAAAAGAGTTTTTTGGAAAGCCTGTCACTGTGCGGATAATCCAGATTTCTGAGCTTACAGTACTGATGCAAAGGAACTTCAATCGGGTGAAATATCTCTACGCCATTCTTCTTAAAAAATTTCTCAGCAATATCAGGTTGTGCATCAAAGAGTACCGGAAAAGCCTGATACGTGCAGTGTTCGTTATATGTATATACTGTGGAGTGATGTGTTTTGTTCAACGCATCATAGTATATACGGGCGATGTCACGTCTTCGCCTCACAAAATCTTTCAGTTTAAGCAACTGGTTTAATCCAAGGGCAGCATGAAGGTCGCTCATGCTGTATTCAAAACCAGGAATATGAGAATGCGGCACACCCGTTCGCACATCACGTATGCAGGAATAATGGCGCGAATTATTGGTAAATATCATTGCACCCATTTCGGTTGTAATCATCATCGACGGCGCAAATGATGCAATTGCAAGCGATGGAGACGGCAGGAAGATGTCCGCAGTGTCCATGCCCAATGTATGTGATATATCAAGGATTACGGGAATTGTGCTATCGCCCAGATCAAATCCCAGTGGAATGCCAAACATGTGGCCCAACACAATTGCTTTAGTTTTTTGTGTCATTGCCTTCCGGATTAATTCTGCTGAAGGATGATATGCACCTTCGGCAATATCAATTAACACAGGCGTTGCTCCAACCAGATGGCATGCTTTTAATGGCGCTTCATGAAAAAAAGATGGGATTATGATCTCATCACCCGCTGTAACACCCAGTGCTATAAAAGCGCAGTGATATGCTGCTGTTAGTGAATTGGTTGCCAGAGCATACTTCATTCCCATAAGATTGCCCAGCGCCTGCTCAAATTGCTTCACAACAGCACCGGATGCCAGGGTGTCCTGAATGAGGCAATCAAGTACGCCCTCCAGTTCTTTTCGTGTAATAGTTGGTTTGCTTGAAACTATTTTCATGGTTTTCTATCGCTTACTATTAATGTTCAAATGAAACGTATCTGTGAGTACCAGTAAAAATTGGTCAAGCATCATTTGGCAAGAATAAAAATTAAATCAAGCAATGCAGATGTTGTTCCGATACTACACATAGTATAGGTATTATCAAAGGAGGAATTCAATGCGTAAAATTTTTTTAGTACTGATGGCTATAATTGTTGCAGCAGCTTTTGCCATTTCATGTGCACCTAATAATGTCATGACTAAACGTGACGAAACATATACGTTTGACCAGATGAACGGACAGGATGAGACTCCTGTATATTCTGATATGCAGCCAGCCCAGGTATCCTCAAATAGCAGTGATAGTTCATATTATCAGATTGGCATAGCCAGCTGGTATGGACGAGAGTTTCAGGGGAGACTCACAGCTTCAGGTGAACCGTTTGATATGAATAAGTACACCGCTGCACACCGAACACTTCCATTTGGCAGCGTTATACTTGTCACCAATCTTGAAAATGGAAAAAAGGTACAATGCACTGTTAATGACAGAGGGCCATTCAAGGAAAACCGCATTCTTGATGTTTCATATAAAGCTGCAAAAGACCTTGACATGCTTGCTACTGGCCAGGCTAAAGTGGGGATTACAGTTCTTTCTTATGGGAATGATACAAAGCCCGGAACAAAGTCACATGATGTTGGAGTATTTGGCCAGCCTGTTGACAATTACAATGACAGTCCAGACAATTCAGACCTGGATTCAAAACAATTCAGTGGACTGGCGTTACAAACAGGTGCTTTTTATTCAAAAGCAAATGCATTAAAACTTAAGGAAAAGATTGAAGGGCTTATTGACAAGCCGGTTATTGTAGTACAGGAAGGTTATTATTATAAAGTACGTATAACAAATATGAATGAA
Organism: Leptospira biflexa; assembly: GCA_020721905.1. Lineage (GTDB taxonomy): Bacteria > Spirochaetota > UBA4802 > UBA4802 > UB4802 > UBA4802. The sequence continues at coordinate 13,689 of DYLU01000003.1, forward strand.
AATGAAGTTCCCCGCTATATTAAAATTTTGAAAAATAATGACATACCTTCATATAAAGTAACAATGAGCGACAACATGAATGATTAGTTACATACAGGGCGCTTTTTATAAGCGCCTTTTGTTTTATACAAAAGCTGATGTAGTACTGTTATAGCTATATCAGTAAATACGTACGTATATACAGCAATTCCCCAATAGATAGCCTATACATGACCTTACACGTATAATTTGTAGCATTCAAAATGTATTGAGAATAATTATTGATTTTTACAGCATATATTCCAACAGGTATACATGTATAATTGGTACATACCACTATCTGGTAAGTACATAACCAATTATGTATGAATATGGCAATCGCAAGACTTTACATCCCAGTATTCTTGCAAATACTATGAACCGTTCACGAGCACATCACATCGATTATCTGAAAGCATGGGCAGTAATTGTTATGATAGAAGTCCATGTTGTTAATTGCTTCCTCAATCCATCATTGCGAACTGCATGGTGGTTTCATATAGTACATTTCATAAATGGGCTTGTGGCTCCTGTTTTTATATTTACTGCAGGTTTTTCATTTGTTTTATCGGTAATGAAAAAGAGAGAAGAGCTTATACATTTTTCATATCTTTTTTTTAGAAGAGCAGGCAGGATACTATTAATTTTTCTTGTTGGCTATCTCATTCATGTTCCCTACTTTTCATTAAAAAATATTATCATCTACGCCTCGCCTGCTGAACTTAAATCCTTTTATTCATCAGATGTCCTCCAATGCATTGGATCGGGGTTGCTGGTGTTATTATTTCTACGAATGGCAATTAAATCAGATACGCTGTACCATAGCATCATCACCGGCATTGGTTTGTTGGTTGTTTTTATAACCCCCCAGGTATGGAAGATTGACTTTGGCCAATGGTTTCCTTTGCCAATTGCTACATATTTTAATGAAATACATGGGTCATTATTCCCTCTATTCCCATGGCATGGATTTTTGTTTTTAGGCGCATCATATGGTATTGTTCACTTACACAATAGCAACAATAACCACGATAGTATGTCATCAAAACTATTAACTACTATTTCCATTATTATCAGCATTTCCGGAATAGTCACCATGCATTTCCTGTCAAAAAACCCGGCATACACTATCAAGACAAGCGCAATTTTTTTCATTACACGATATGCACTGGTAATTGTGTTGCTCCATTTCTTCCGGTGGTATCTTCATATAAAAAAAAATCAGGGAGGATTATTCACCAGTATAGGGAAGGAATCACTGCTTGTTTACTGGTTACACCTTCAGATATTGTACAGGCATATCTTCAATGGGAGATCACTTGAAATAATTGTTTCTCAGAATTTTAACCTGACAGAGTGTTTGACAGCTTTTCTTTTGCTGGCAGCCTTGATGTTTGGAGCAGCAATTCTGTGGAATACACTAAAGCAATATTATCCTGCAGTTTCCCGGAAAATATTCACCGGAATACTACTGATTGGACTAATAAAATTTTTATTTTTTTAATCTTAAACTGCTTTTGTGGCCTTTGCAAGGTACTGAAGTGCTGTTTGATTGTTCCCAACAAATAAATGGCATAGACTTAACGATATTAATACCTGTGGTGTGGGCTCTTTCTGTATTTCCTGTTCCAATTGCTGTATCTTGGTTTCGATAGTTCCCTTGGTATCATTGAAGATAGCGTGAGGTATTGTTGCAATATATTCATTAAATTGCCTGAATCCCTTTTTCTGCAATGAATGGGAAATAAGCTTTTCATCACTATACTGTGCACACTGCAGAAGTATATCTGAAGTAACTTCCCTGAACCTGAATGAGTCATGGTACCTATCATAGTGCTGTAAATAGCGTAAAGCATCAGCATAATTTTTTTGTTCATAATACAAAAGAATCGTTGCTGTCAGAGCAACTTTATTTGCAGGGTCCTTTTTAATAACTTCTTTAAAACATTTTAAAGCAGCTTTATAATTATTGAGTTTGCTGAAAGCAATGCCCTTAACAAGAAGAGCAGTAAAAAAATCTGGATTACATGTATTACACTGATTCAGGGTAATGATGGCTTTTTTATATTCACCCAACCTGAAATAGAGGCTTCCGATGTTAAATAATACAATATAATCTTCTTTCAGTTGCAGTGCACGTAAAAAACAATCAAGAGCTTGCTTGAATTGTTTCATGCGATAATACAAAGAACCTAAATTTATCAATGCTGCCCGGTGAGAATTATCAATTTCAAGTATCTCATTATATAATTGCAGCGCTTCACCAACATGGCCATCCACTTCCAGCCTGAGTGCTTCCTTGAACTGTTCCTGTATAGTCATTCATTCAACCTTTTTAAAACAAATAGGCATTCTATTGCTTACTATCGGCATTTTATTTTGCAAGGGCAACTTTATTTCGTCCCATCTCTTTTGCCTTATATAACGCTTTATCAGATCTGGCAACAAATTCCTGTATAGAAGTATCTCTGGCAGGATCATACTGGGCAACTCCAATGCTTATAGTAACATGCAATGCAGTGTCCTGACCCTTAAACGGATGCTGTTCAACAATCTTACGTAACCGCTGCGCCACAATACCGGCCTGATCAAGCCGTGTCTGGGGCAATATTACTGCAAACTCTTCGCCTCCGTATCGGCAGGGAATATCTATTTTCCGAAGGTCCTTTAAAAATATTGTAGCAACTTCTTTCAGTACACTATCGCCCTGCAAATGCCCATAGGTATCGTTAAACCGCTTAAAATGGTCTATGTCACACATTAAAAGTGAAAGGGGTGCATTATAACGCTGGCTCCGTTTCATTTCCTCAATCAGCCGTATTTCAAAATAATGGTGAATATACAACCGCGTCATCCTGTCAAGCGTTGACATTAAATACAGCCGCGAATTTTCAACCGCCACTGCACCAAACCGTGCTACATAATGTAAAAATTCCTTTTCTAAGTTTGAAAAACCACCACCGGTTATTTTTTCCCCTAAAAGCAGAACTCCCATCAGTGAATTTTTTGATTTAAGAGGGACCACCATGTATGGATTTAAGAATGCTATCAATTGGAGATCGTCAGCCAGATCAGGTAACTCCATTAGTGTTTCATACTCAATTGGGTATGGATTATTTTCTAAAAATCCAACAAGCGGACTTGTTTCATGCAAAATCACATTTTCTTCAAAATCATTATCATACCCTTTGGCCATGTGTAAATAAAAATCATTCACATCAATGTCTTTTTGCAACAAAAGCGCCACCTGCTCAACAAACATCTGCCCAATACAGCTATACAAAAGGGATTCAACCAGGCTTTCAAACTGCAAATTTGAGGAAAGGCTTATTCCCAGCTCAAGCAGGTTACGCAGTTCATAGATCTTTCTTTCAAGGCCTTCTATGCCTTCCCGGGTTGGTTCAGTTTCATCAAAATACGTTAATCCATTATCATCCATACATACCTGTAAAATAATTCTTGCGTTTTTATTACTATTACCTGTTTATGACGATATATCCTGTATCAGGAATACATATACATTAAAAAATACATAGCAGAATTTTATACTATTTATAAAAAATGTCAATAATTATATAGTATAATTGTATGTAGATTATCGATAAATAATGAAAGTACCATGCAGACAATAAACGTAAAGTTACAACCAGGCGCTAAACTACCGGATTATCAAACCATCCATTCATCAGGCGCTGACCTTTATGCCTTACTGGATACACCGATCACCCTGCAGCCGCTGCAACGTGCTCTTATACCCACCGGCATTTTTATTGAACTTCCCCCTGGCTATGAAGCACAAATAAGACCTCGCAGCGGTCTTGCCATTAACCATGGAATCACACTTCTGAATACCCCTGGCACCATTGATGCTGATTATCGTGGAGAAATTAAAATAATTGTGATAAACTTGGGTGATAAACCATTCACAATAGAAAACAATATGCGAATTGCCCAGATGGTTATTTCCCATACCCTGCAGGTAACATTTGAAGCGGTTACAGAATTAACCCCTACACAACGAAATGACGGAGGCTTTGGACATACAGGCTTATGAAAGAAAAGAAAATACGAATTATACCAATAGGCGGTCTTCATGCTATTGGTGGCAACATGATGGCCATTGAATATGACAATGAAATGATTATAATAGACTGCGGCATTACCTTCCCTAACGGTGAAACACCCGGCATTGATTTTATGATACCGGATTTCAGCTTTGTACTTGAGAATAAAACCAGGGTAAAAGGCATCATCATTACCCATGGCCACGAAGATCATATTGGTGCAATACCATTTTTACTGCAAAAGATAAATGTACCGGTATATGCCACAAAGCTTACCCTTGGGCTGGTAACAAGCAGACTTTCGGAACGGCCGGTAAATACACCCACATTTATTGAGATAGAACCACGAGATGTAATCCATATTGGTCCATTTATCATTGAATTTTTGCGTGTGAACCATTCAATCATCGATGGCGTTGGGCTTGCTATTAAAACCCCCATTGGCACTATTATTCACACTGGCGACTATAAGATTGACTACACACCCATTGATGGCAATGTTGCTGATCTTCACCGCTTTGCTGAATATGGTCAGGAGGGTGTGCTGCTTTTAATGAGCGACAGCACCAATGCAACCAATCCTGGCTATACCCCGTCAGAGATGATCCTTAAAAAGAAACTGCTGGAAATATTTGCAAAGTCAAAGGGACGCATTTTTGTTGCAAGTTTTGCTTCTAACATACACCGAATCCAGCAGGTTCTGGAAGCTTCGCAGAAATATAACCGTAAAGTTGTCATTTCCGGCGCCACCATGCAAAAAAATATTGAGATAGCAACCGAATTAGGGTACCTGAAATACAAAAAAGACCTGATCATAGATGCAAAGGATACTGATAAATATACCCATAAAAAACTGGTGGTACTGTGTACCGGTTCTCAGGGTGAACCCATGTCAGCACTTTCCCGCATGGCTGCCGGCACGCATAAGCATTTCAGGATTGGAGCTGGCGATACCGTTATTATTACCGCTTCGGTTATTCCGGGAAATGAACGCATGGTGTACAGTGTCATTAATTCCCTGATGCAGATGGGGGCAGATGTATTCTACGAACACGATGAAGAAATCCATGTATCAGGGCATGCCTCACAGGAAGAGCTAAAACTTATGATTACCCTGACTCAGCCAAGATACTTTTTACCGGTACATGGCGAATACCGGCATCTTAAAGCACATGCCCAACTGGCAGAATCTCTGAATATAAAACCACAGAATATCATTGTTGCACATAATGGCGATATACTGGAGCTGACTCCAAACCGCTTTGAGAAGAAAGGGAATATACCTCTATCGACAGTATATGTTGATGGCACCTATATTGGCGATACCACCGATGACATCATTGCTGAACGAAAAACATTAGCATCCGATGGTGTTATTGTTATCAGCATCGTTATAGGAGATGGGTTGCTCCTTTACCCACCAGTTATCATTTCCAGGGGTTTTATTGGCATAAAGAATGATAGATTTATTCAGGTTCTTCAGAAGGAACTTTCTAACACTATTGAAAAGCAGCTTTTACAGAATGCCTCACCCGAACACGTAACAGTAGCAGTAAAAAAGCTTGCCAAAATGATTACCCACCGCTTTACCAACAATACGCCGCTCATTGAGACTATAATTCAGGAGATCTAATATGGCCTATATTATTGTTGTTTTCTGCATCCTGGGGATAATCCAGGGTGTAACTGAATTTTTCCCTGTATCATCATCCGGGCATCTGTCACTTTTAGAGGCAGTACCACAGGTTAACGCTATCTTTGGCGCAACGGATACAAGCGCTAAACTTTTTTTGAATGTTGCACTGCACATGGGAAGCCTGGTGGCAATAATCATATTTTACTATAATGACATCATTAAGCTTGTTACTGGAGCTATCGCCGAAATGAGAAAAAAACACTATGGTACACATTGCAAGTTTGCCAGCAATATCATTATTGCATCAATTCCTGCTGCTTTGATTGGTTTGTCTTTCAATGACTTTGTTGAAAAATCAATTTCCAGCCCCGTACTGGTTGCAGGTCTTTTGATAATTAATGGTATCATGCTCATTGCATCTAATACATTACCTAAAAAAAGCCGAAAATGTGAAGAGATGGGAATACTGCAGGCGTTGCTGGTGGGGCTTTTTCAGGCGGTTGCAATTCTGCCGGGCATATCACGTTCGGGAAGCACCATTATTGGAGGTCTTTTAACAGGGCTGGAGCCTGAAGAAGCAGGGAAATTTTCTTTTTTAATGGCAATACCGGTTATTGCCGGTGCAGGATTGCTTGAATCGCGGAAATTAGGAACCATCAATGCTTTTGAATTTGCTATTCCCGTTGTAATTGCCATGGCTGTAACATTTATTGTAGCACTTGCATCATTAAAGCTGCTTGTGGCAATGCTCAAATCGTTGCACCTGCACTATTTTGGATACTATACCATTATAGTTGGGGTAGCAGTACTAATTATTTTACTGGTATAAATTTATAATTACAGGAATAGCAACATGTATGTCCAATCGTGTTACTGAAATACTGTGTGTTGTACTGTGGGGGTTTGCTGTTATTATTTTTCTTTCACTGGCAACATTCCACATATCTGATTATGATGCGCTGTTTACCATGCCTGTACAAAATATCCTGGGTCCTGCCGGAGTGGTGCTTTCTCAGATACTCAGAATATCATTTGGCATTGCATCATATTGTGTTGTTGCAATACTGCTTTTAACCGGCTGGGGGCTTATCAAATACAAATCACTGGAGCCTGTCCTGGAACATATCTTTGCCATTACCTTTGCAATGGTTTCAGCATCGCTTCTTGTAACCATTATGTATCCTGAAACAATTGCACCTTTTACAGGCGGGGTGGTTGGAATGGCATTATACCACGTGTTTACCACAATAATGGGTTTTACCGGGGCATGGATTGCCACAATACTGCTGGTACTCATTTCACTTATACTGCTGGGCATCGTGTCAATCAGCTATTTTTTTGACACGCAGCGTTTTAACTCTTTAGCAAACGTTGCTGCGTTGCTGTATACAAAGATTATGCTTTTTAAGAACAAGGATTCCATACCTCTTATTGACATTCAATCATTCAATGCTGATAAAAAGATACCCTGGATTACAAGAACAAAAATTACACTGCATGGAAAAACATCGGCGCACAAACCAAAACTCATTGAATATGACAACATACTTAAATATAAGGGCGATAGTTACTGTTATACTAACAATGACTATACAGATGACCTGCAGATAATCAGTACACACACTGCTTCTGCTGAAAATACTATCATACATAATTCAAATACTTCTGTCCTGGATACATCTGACACAGAAAGCAAAGAAGATAGTCCACAGGTTGTTGCCGTAACCAATGCAGTCATTGAACTGCCACAGGAAGACAGTATACAGGATAAACATGAGCCTGAAGTGGTTGAAACGAATAAAAGTGCCAGTGATGAAAATACTGACGAAGATTATGAATATGATGATGAAACAAATGTTGAAGAAGACATCGTTGCCCGCAACGTTTTTGAAGAAATACCCATTAATCGGAAATACAGCATACCTGTAGATTTTTTAAAGCAATATACCGTGCATGATGAATCAGGCTATAAACAGGAGATAGCAAAAAACTCTGAGCTTCTGGTTAATACTCTGCGGGACTTTGGTATTGAATCAAAGGTTGTAAATGTTAACCGTGGACCGGTCATTACACTGTATGAATTGCAGATAGCTCCTGGCATTAAAGTCAACCGTATTGTTGGCCTTGCTGATGATATTGCCATGGCTCTTGCCGCTTCCCGTGTCCGGGTGGTGGCACCAATCCCCGGCAAAAAGGCCATTGGCGTAGAGATCCCCAACAAAGTGCGCGAAACAGTGACATTGAAAGACATCATTGCCTCTCCTGAGTATGTCCATCAGCAGGGGCGACTCAAAGTGGGGCTGGGCAAGGATATCATGGGCAAACCTGTGGTTATTGATATAAAAAAACTGCCACACCTGCTTATTGCCGGAGCAACAGGAGCCGGTAAATCCGTATGTGTCCATTCCATCATAACAAGTCTGGTGTACAACTATGATCCTAACTACGTGCGCTTTATCATGGTTGACCCAAAACTTGTTGAACTGCAGATATATAATGGTATTCCGCATCTGCTTACCCCTGTTATCATTGAACCATTCATGGTACCAAAAGCACTGAAATGGACCATGATGGAGATGGAACGGCGCTACTATTTACTTTCAGAATATAACACCCGCGACATTGACCGCTACAACCAGATGGTGGAGCGCAACAACAACGGCGAGTACCTGCCATATATTATCATCATCATGGATGAGCTTGCTGACCTCATGATGGTTGCAGCAAAAGAGATAGAAGGCTACATTACCCGCATTGCACAGAAGGCACGTGCAGTTGGTATTCACTTAGTACTGGCAACACAGCGTCCATCGGTAGATATCATCACCGGTATCATCAAGGCAAACTTCCCTGCCCGCATTGCATTTCAGGTTGCTCAGAAGACTGATTCACGTACCATTATTGATCAGAATGGTGCTGAAAAGCTGCTTGGTAAAGGCGATATGCTGTACCAGTCGCCAATGAGCTCATTTCCCATCCGTATTCAGGGAGCATTTATTTCTGAAGATGAGATATCATCAATAGTGGCTTTTCTGAAAAAAATAGCAAAGCCACGGTATGTTGATATTGAACAAAGCCTGGTGGAATTTGAAGATGATGACGAAGAAGGTGAAGATGAGCTTTTCATTGAAGCGGTGAAGATAGTTGAAACCACAAAAAAAGCTTCAGCTTCATATCTTCAGCGCAGGCTTTCAATTGGCTATAACCGTGCTGCACGTATCATTGAACGTATGGAAGAGTTGGGATACATTGGCCCACAGCAGGGAAGCAAGCCCCGCGAAGTATATATATAAAAAATTTAAGTGACTTTTTTTATCCCATATAGTATTATATCTTTATACTATGGCTTTTATAAATGATGGTATAAGCATGTGCTTGTATGTGTTTACCAGAGAGCTTGTGCTATATGCACTATTGCAGTCGTTTTTAAGGGAATAATGAAAAGACATTCATTAAATATTATATGTGAGGCGCTAAATGAAATATACCAAACAAATCACTTTCATTGTCATTATTACTATGGCAATAGCTCTTTCTGTCAGTGCACTACCCGGCAGGAAAGTAATAGGTGTTACTGCATTTACCAATCTTTCAAAAGACAAAACGTTTGACTGGTTGTGTATTGGTATTGCCGATACCATATCGTATAAATTGCGTAATGTACAGGAATATATACTGGTGGACAGGGTCAATGTTGATAAACTCATTGGCGAATTACAACTATCGCAATCCGGGCTCATTGATGAAAACACTGTTGAAGCAGGTAAAGCACTGGGTGCCAATATACTTGTTGTTGGCAATTTCCAGAAATTTGGCAACCAGATACGCATTTCAGCAAAAATAGTTGATGTACAATCGCACGCTGTCATCAATCAGGTTCAGGTTACAGGCTCCCTGAACGATATTTTCAACCTTCAGGATCAAATAGCGCTTGGCATCATTGAAAAGAATGATACTGCCATCACAACCGAAACAAAAACAAAAATTGTACAGAACGATACCAACAATATAAGTGCATACGAATACTTTGTTCGTGGGCAAAAGTTTTTACTGTATCAGTTAGATTATTCCAGAGCCATTGAAATGTATCAGAAAGCAATATCAATAGATCCCAACTATGCAATAGCATATGCAGGACTGGGTAAAGCGTATTCACTTCGTTCATGGGAACTCAGGGAATACCATAATACCACTGACCCTATACTTATTGAGAAATCATTCCAGAGCAGTAAAAAAGCTTTATCCCTTAATCCAAATCTGGATGAAGCACATTTATCATTAGCACGGTATTACCAGGAAGTGGACCAGAATAAAGTACCAAATAAATGGACACTGTGTGAGGATGAAACGCGAAAGGCACTTGCAATAAACCCCAATAACGGCGAAGCATATCTGCTATTAAGCAAAATATATGCCTATGATATCCCCAAATCAGAAATGTATCTGAAGCAGGCAATTGAAAAGAATAAGTTCCTGGTAGATGCACAAAATAACTTAGGGCTTATTTATTTAGATCGTGGTGATTTAGACACAGCGTTTTCATACATCAAAAATGCCATCGATATTGACGAAAACTATGTCATTGGCTATATGAACTTAGGAGTCATCTATGAAAAACGCGGCCAGTATGATAAGGCACTGGAAATGTATAAAATGGCCGTTTCAAAATATCCTAACTATATTCTGGGACTGCGTAACCTGGGGATAGGCTATCGTAATTTGAATAGACTTGATGAAGCACTTGATGCATTCTCTAAAGCATTAAAGCTAAAAAAAGACGATGCGCAAACATTAAGCGAGATTGGGTATGTGTATCTGCTAAAAAACGATTATACCAAAGCTATCGCTTTCTTTAAACAATCATTAAAATACGATCCTTCATACCGTTATAGCCTTGCTAATTTAGGGTGGTGTCTGGTCCAGCAGGGCAAATATAATGATGCAATCCCTTATTTAGAGAAAGCACATAATGACAACAAAGATTATGCGTGGGCAGCAGGTTATCTGGGCTGGTTATATGAAAACAAATTCTACGATTACAATAAGGCACTCTACTGGTATGGTGAGGCATTACAGCGGGATCCAGATAATCAGGACTATCGCAATTCATATAACCGTTTATCAGGTTACTCACGCTAAACTATACTGTATCATTATTATGCTGTTATGAAAGAAGCATTATATTATACAAAACTCGGTGAGGATGCGGTACAGTGTGTGCTGTGTCCTCACAACTGCATTATAAAAGAAGGGAAGAGCGGCATTTGCAATGCCCGACAGAATAAAGGGGGAAAACTCTATTCGTTAATTTATGAAAAGCCCTGTGCTACTCATGTTGACCCAATAGAAAAAAAACCGCTGTATCATTTTCTGCCGGGAAGCAGATCTTTTTCCCTTGGCACAGTTGGCTGTAATTTAAAATGCATGCACTGCCAGAACTGGGAACTGTCAACAAGCTCTCCCAACGACGTATTCTGCCATACGCTCACAGCCGATGACTGTGTAAAGTTGGCAATTCAGTATGAATGCAAGTCAATATCGTACACCTACAATGAGCCCAGCATAAATATAGAGTACGTTCTTGAAACCGCCATCAAAGCTCATGATAAAGGAATCAAGAATGTCATGGTTACCAACGGATTTATTAATGAAGAACCTTTGCGCCAGTTATACAAGCATATTGATGCAGCAAACGTTGACCTGAAAGCTTTTGATGATGAATTTTATAAAAAAATATGTAAAGCACGCCTGGAACCGGTACTGAAAACATTAACCATTCTTAAAGAAATGAATGTATGGATTGAGGTTACAAACCTGATTATACCCACACACAACGACGATGTAACCATGATTCAAAAACTTGTGGACTGGTTTGTTGACAATTTAGGTACCGATGTTCCGCTTCATTTTACAGCCTTTTACCCCGCGCACAAACTGACGAATGTCCCTCCCACACCACTCAGGGTGCTGAAACAGGCGTATGACATTGCCTATAAAGCAGGTATTAAATTTATCTATTTAGGCAATGTCCGCGAACGCTCGGTTACCCGCTGTCCCTCGTGCGGCCGTGACCTTGTTGTACGTAGTGGATTCAGTGTTATGCGCACCAATCTTCATGACGGGAAATGTATATGTGGTAACCCCATTCCCGGAGTGTGGCGATAGTTACTATGAATGAGCCTCAACCTGGTACAACTCATCCTTAACAGGCAAAGCTTTCCGCAAATTTTTTATATACGGATACAGATCCCCTGCTTCAACATAATAATCGCATTCATCCATTGTACGGCGTGCAACAGTAAAATATTTGTGTACTTTTTCCTCACCTGAGCGCTTCAGCCATTGCTTTTTATTGCACCGTACACGCAATACAAAGGTTCTATTATCACCTTCATAATGCCTGAATACAGTACAGTGCATACAATTGGCACAAAAGACCTTATTTTCTTCCATATATCATCTCCTGTTTGGTATACTTTCGGTATCAGAACTGGTATGATTTATCTAATATAGCATAAACAAAAAAAAAATCAAGTACTCTGCAGGTGGATTATGACAATTGTAATGAAGCAATTTTTTTGCAAGCATTTTTTTGATGGACAGTTTTTAATAATAAAGTTCTATGGAGGTAAGTCAAATTGGACTTGACCCATTATACTACATATTTTTGAATATAAAAGATACAAGAGGCTCTTTTATACCAACACCGTGCCGCATAATATTGTATCATAAGGAGGCTGCCCATGACACAAATACATACTATCAACAATTATGGTACTGCAACTATCACCCGTCATGATGCTCTGCTGGTTATAGATATGCAGTATGACTTTATCCCTGGTGGCTCATTGCCGGTTGCCGGGGGTGACACCATAGTAAAGCCCATTGCCCACTTAATGGAACAATTCTTTGCACATGGTGCCACCGTTGTATGCACACAGGACTGGCATCCCAAAGGCCACCGTTCCTTTGCATCAACTCATGGGAAAAATCCTTATGACCCCATACATGAACCTGGTATTGGGCCAGTGCTGTGGCCGGATCACTGTGTTATAGGAACAAAAGGGGCAAGCCTTCATGAAGAGCTGCCTGCACACTTTTGCCATGCAATAGTGCGCAAAGGGTACACTATCAACATTGACAGCTATTCGGCATTTCTTGAAAATGACAAAAAAACAGCAACGGGGCTATCCGGATATCTTTCAAACCGGGGTATAAAACGAATATTTGTATGCGGACTTGCATTTGACTACTGTGTTCATTTCAGTGCAGTTGACGGCGCCCGTGCAGGGTTTGAAGCTGTGGTTATCACTGATTGTTCTAAGGCAGTCAACTCACCAGCTACAAGCGTGGATGATGCCATAACTGATATGGAAGCTCACAATGTCAGGTTCTGCGCATCAGCTGACCTGTCATTCTAATGGCAACTCCACGGTAAACTCAGCGTACTGCCCCAACACTGAGTTTGCATAGATTCTGCCATTGTGCAGGTACACAATATTCCACGACACAAAAAGCCCAATGCCTGATCCTTTCCGGCTAAGCAGCTCATCTGTTTCAATGCGCGAAAACCGCTTGAATAACTTATGCTTCTGTGTTTCAGGAAACCCGGGGCCGGTATTCCATACGTTGATTATGCATATATTACCTTCTTTTTTTACGGTTATACGCACAATCCCGCTATCAATATTGTACTTGATTGCATTGCTCAACAGATTGTGCATAACTATCCTCATTGCATCAGGATCACACGTAAGGGTTATATCCTCGTAGTATTTTTCAACTGTTATATGTTTAGCATCAGCCTGAGGTTTCACAATGGCAAGTGCCGGTTCAATACTATCATGTGTGATAGTAACTGTTGATTTGCGTATTGGCATTGAACCAGTTTCAAGGCGAGCTAAGTTCAAATATTCATTGACTATCGTTAAAAGGTATTCTGCCTGAGCAAGAATACGATCAATGGTATTTTTACAGTGCTCAGAGACTTCCCCAAAGTATCCCTGCTTTAATGTGGTACCTAATGTTACTATAGATGAAAGTGGGCTTTTTAGCTCATGTGTTACAAATGATAGCATCTCCATGTATGCATTGATTGCCTGAGTCAGCTGCTCAATACGGTATGTTTTTTCAACAGCCTGGCTCAATCGCTCAGCAATAGCCTGATGCAATACAACTTCCCGCGATCCATACATATTCTTTTTACGGGAACTCCTGAAAAGCACTCCCACAATGCGCCCTTCCACATACAGCGGACAGGTCATGCTTGACATAACGCCTTCTTTCAAAAGCAGGCGCGTTGATTCACTTGCTGGATTTTTTTTGTAATACTCCTCTAAATCATTAATGATACGAGGTGTTTTATTACTGAATATTGTTTCAAGGGAACTTCCCTTAAGGTCGGCGGTATATCCTTTATCTAAATACAGGGGGCTGTACGAGGCTACAACGTGATACAATGTTAAGCGTTTTCCATCATCTGAAAATGCAATACCAATTCTGTCACAGGGCATGATATGCTGTGTTTCTTTAAAGAGGTATTCTATGATGTTAGTAAGTGACTGCCCGGAAGCTATCTTCTGATTTATAGTATCAAGGGCTTTAACTTCTTCCGGTGTTAAAACAATTTCTCCACCTCTACCCTCTATATAAGAAATTGTATCACGTTTGTCCATGCATACTCCTTTTTGTTTCTTTATAACTACTCCTAAAGTAGTTATACAATTATGCAAGGTTTTTATATATTCTTATTCTCATCTTATTATATTTCATTGTTATCCGTGGTTTATAATTTTGATCCAATCATGTATGGTTAGTTTCAAACAGTATTCATCATGGTTATCAACAAATGCATTACATCGTTTTCTCTGAATTGAAGGCAAAAGTAAGCCTTGCTTCAAAAAGGTTCTGCGGGTATGGTTTTAGCAAAAGTCCTTTCACCAGTAACTATCGCACAAAAAAACTACCCAATCATTTTATACATTTGACGGTATTGGTGCGGCATCCATATAGTGCTTTGCAATGATGAAGCGTTGTATCTCGCTTGTCCCTTCGTAGATGGTGGTAACGCGCACATCACGGTACAGACGCTCAACAGGATAGTCTTTGGTGTAGCCATAGCCTCCCAGTATCTGCATGGCATCATAACAGGCTTTATTTGCCGACTCTGTTGCAAAAAGTTTTGCCATTGAGGCTTCTCTTGAAAACGGCATGCCATTTTCTTTTTTATAGGCAGCCTGAAGTAACAGCAGACGCGCAGCTTCAAGCCTGGTATAATTATCGGCAATCATCCACTGTATTGCCTGATTGTGTATAATGGGTTTATCAAACTGTATGCGCTCCTTTGCATAGCTGGTTGCATAATCCATAGCAGCAAGTCCAATCCCCAGTGCCATGGAACCAATGCCAATACGTCCGCCTCCTAACTCACGAACCGCTATCCTGAATCCATCGTTGAGTGTGCCCAATAGATTTTCTTTTGGTACTTTACAGTTATCAAGAATTATCTCATTGGTGGAGGAACCCAGTTGCCCCATTTTGTGTTCATCCCTTCCAACAGTAAATCCTTCAAAATGTGGCTCCACTAAAAATGCACTGATGCCCCTGCCTCTGGAAGCGTGCTTATTGGTAACAGCCCACACCACAAATACTCCTGCATACTCCGCACTGGTTATGAATACCTTTTTGCCGTTGAGTATCCACCAGTCTCCACCATCCGTTGCCGTTGTCTTCATTGCGGCAGGGTCAGAGCCTGCTTCTGCCTCAGTCAGGCCAAAGCTTCCTGCATAAAAGGTACCATTGCAAAGAGGCGGAATATACCGTTGTTTCTGAACTTCGGTCCCCACTGATTGTATTACCTCTGCTACCATATTGGTTACCGATGTTGTTACTGCAGTGGCTGCGCAGGCTTTACCCAGTTCTGTCATCACCAGTGAAAATGCCACACTACCAGCACCCGTGCCCCCATAACGCGGGTCAACGGCAATGCCGTTAAAACCTAATGCCGCCAGTTTTTTCAGGTTGGATTTTAATATCTTTCTGTCTTTTGTTGTATCCAGTGTGACAGCAACCGGTTCAAGTTCCTGTTTTGCAAATTTAGCGGCTGTTTCCCGAATAATGTGCTGTTCCTGTGTTAAACTGAAATCCATTGGCATCACCTCTTTTACGTGTAATCGTAAAAACCTTTGCCGGTTTTACGCCCCAACCAGCCTGACTCAACATAGCGCCTGAGCAGCGGGCATGGTCTGTATTTTGAATCCTTAAACCCATCATAAAGTGTTTCCATAATAGCCAAACATGTATCAAGCCCAATAAGGTCAGCCAGCGCCAGTGGTCCCATGGGATGGTTCATCCCCAATGTCATCACCGTGTCTAGGGACTCCCGCGTTCCCACGCCTTCGTACAGGCTATATATGGCTTCATTAATCATTGGCATGAGGATGCGGTTGGAAATAAATCCCGGATAATCACAAGCTTCAGCCGGCGTCTTCCCTAATTTGAGTGCCAGCTCCCGCGTTATATCAAATGTTTCCTGTGATGTTGGAAGTGCTCGTATGATTTCAACAAGCTTCATGACCGGTACCGGATTCATAAAATGCATCCCAATAACCTTATCAGGGCGCTTTGTTACTGCAGCAATCCGGCCTATGGGAATTGAAGAAGTATTGGTGGCACATATTACATGAGGCCTGCACATAGCGTCTAAATCTTTAAATATTTTTAACTTTATATCCTGATTTTCGGTGGCAGCTTCCACAACAAAATCAGCCTGTGCAAGCGCTTCAAACATATTTGTTGCCCTGACCCTCTCCAGTATGTTTTGCATAGCGTCCTGCGTTATTTTTCCTTTTGTAACATCTCTGGAAAGCACCCCGTTTATATACGTTACACCTTTTAAAGCCAGTTCTTCTGTTATATCATACAGAATAACAGCAAATCCACTTACTGCTGCAACACAGGCAATCCCTGCGCCCATCTGCCCTGCACCTGCAACACCTATGGTTTGTATGTCATTTATTTTCATACCATTCTCTCCTTAAAAATAGAATGCAATTGTCATTTCAGAAGGAGCAAAGCAATTGAAGAATCTCGTCTTCATTATCGCTTCACAATTAATGCAACTGCTTCGCCGCCACCCAAACACAGCGATGCCAGTCCCACTTGTTTATTCTGCCGAATCATTTCATACAGCAATGTTACAAGAACACGCGTTCCACTTGCACCAATGGGATGCCCCAGTGCAACGCTTCCTCCATTGACATTGACCTTTGTACTGTCAAGACCAAGCTCTCTTAGCACACCAACTGTTGACCCACTGAATGCTTCGTTAATCTCGTAAAGGTCTACATCCTGCAATGATATCCCTTCTTTTTTAAGACATTTAGGAATTGCCAGGATTGGCGCCATCAGGACATATTTCATATCAATACCAGCTGAAGCCTGTGCACCAATCGTTGCCAGAACACTGCATCCCAACTCTTGTGCTTTTTTCTGTGACATCACCACCACCGCCGCAGCACCATCGCTTATAACAGAAGCATTGCCTGCAGTGGTAACACCGTCTTTTTTAAAAGCAGGTTTCATTGTTGCCAGTGTTTCATACGGTGTTGGCTTTGGGCATTCATCAGTGTCAAAAATTATTTCCTTTTGTTTGTGGGCGATAGTTACCGGAACTATCTCCTCCTTAAATTTTCCGGATTTAATTGCATGTAAAGCCCTTCCATAGGATAACGCAGCATATTGGTCCTGTTCCTCTCTGCTCACATTATACTTTTTTGAACATAACTCATTGGAAATACCCATATGAAAATCATTGACCACATCCCATAATCCATCATGAACCATATGGTCTTTGAGCTGACCATCGCCCATGCGATACCCAAACCGTGCTTTTTCCAGATAGTATGGGGCCATACTCATATTCTCCATTCCACCAGCCACAACCACATCAGCATCACCACACTGTACCGCCTGTGCTGCAAGCATAACCGCTTTTAGACCAGAGCCACATACCTTATTTATAGTTAAACATTCAACTTCCCAGGGAAGATGTGCCTTGATTGCAGCCTGCCTTGCCGGATTTTGCCCATAACCACAGGGAAGTACCTGCCCCATAATTACTTCATTGACATCCGCTTTTGAAATTCCTGCGCGCTTAATGGCTTCTTCAATGACAATGGCTCCCAATTGCGTTGTGGGAATAGATGACAGCGACCCATTAAAATTCCCAAGAGGGGTTCTAACGGCACTGACAATTACAGCTTTATTCATCAAGAACCTCCATATTTTGTATGTCATTATTACATATTTTATGTGATTCTTCAGTTTATCGTTAAAATGTCAAAAATATTTTGAGAACTAAATTTTATTTTTTACAACGTTTAATGTCTCCACCAGTTTATTTGAGAAGTGCAATTATTTTGTCTAACAATGAATTTAAAGAGTTTTTTGTGGATGTTATGATTCTTATTTTTAAATTGACTAAATAGTGCTTTTCAGTCATAATAATACATACTAAAAATTTAAAAAATTATGTTAATGAGCACATATCTATATCAGCACATAATTTTCAAGAGTGATTGTCAAAAGCATACTTTGAATATTAATTTCTTAAGGAGTACAAATGATGACAACAATGAACAAACACATAATTATTCCATTTTTGTTAGCCATAATCCTGGGTGTTATATCGTGTACATCCATTGAGTTTGTTAAAACCGGTGAAGAATACCCTGCACTCAGTGAATCTGATGAAGTTCAGGTTTTGCTTACTGTTGATAAAAATCAATTTGATGAGATAGGCATCGCTGACATTGGCGGAGTATCACTGCCCCTGCGTATTGAAAAGGCCAAACAGATTGCCCGCAGTAAAGGCGGCAATATAATTGTTCCTGTAACAATGTGTACTGAAGAAGCACAGAAGAGGATGCGCAGCGGGTATATTGTTCAGAGCTTTTACATACTCAAAACAAAAACAGCAGCTATTGCCCCAAAAGAGACGGCTGAATCAAAACAGATACCTCTGCCAGTTGAAGAAGAATTTATACCTGAAAAGCAAGCTGCAACATTTACACAACTGTTACAGCACTACCCGTCATTGCAGGGCCAGTCATTTACAAACACCATGCAACCGCTGAGATTTTATAAAATTCCCCCGTCACTTCTTGCATATGGATTGCTTGAATACAAGCTCTGTTTAATGCAGTTTGATAATGATAACACTGTACTGGTATTTATTCCCAGGGAAAAAATCGCTGTTATTAAAAACTCTATTGATAAAAAGAGTACCGTAGCCGTTGATTTTACACCTTTAGGTGTTTACAAGGAAAAATATCCTGTTTTAAAAATGCTGTCAGAATAATATAAAAGGCACTGCATTATGTTACAGAAAGTTTCTACCCAGAGCAGCCTTTGCAGATTTACTCTCAGTGATGAGGAAAAATTATCTGATGAAAGGGTAAAAGAGGAAATACGCAAAGCTTTTCAGGAGCTCAGAGCATTCCCCTTTGTTGTACATTCAGGTATTATCGATTCATTAAAAAAAGGTGTTGACCCCTCATCATTAAAAGATTCATTCGCTGCTATCCGGAATGATATATTTGCTGCAATTACCGATAGCCCGCAGGCAAAGGAAAAAATAGTATCTGACGTCAGATTGCAGGGTAGAATTTTAGATGCAATTATCACAATCCACAGTGCTATTGCCAGGGGCAATTTTACTTCTATCATAAACCGCCGTTTTGTCCTTATCAAAGAAAGACCTGCCTGGCCAACACTGTATTATATTTCACCTCAAAGTGCTGTGCTATCACACGTTGGGCAGGGCCCGCAGTGGACAGAAATTCCTACAATTTATCTGGGCTTCAATATCTTCAATGTGCTTGCCCTTGATAAAGAGCAGAAATATGACAGAGCATTTTACTGGTTATTACGGGTTGAAGAGCGTGCCATAGAAACCGGATATTCGCATATTGAAGTGTACCCGCCTCATGTATCACGTGCCCTCAATGAACTGCTTGATGAAGTCATACGCATTGCAACTATCTCAGAAGTTGAATTCAAAGAAATTCCTGCCCGTAAAAAAATACGTGCCTTTACTGTTCGCAACCGTGAAAGTTTTTTAAAGATGCTCAATGCCCGTCGTGATGATGGCAATTTTGATTTTGAAAAAAATTTGAAGGCAATCAGGTCACTGGAAAGGCTGGCACGCCGTTACAAAAAAGGCTATGATTTCAATTCGTTGCGTGAAATTGTACGCCTGCTGGTGGCTGCATCAGGTCATGATATACATGAAATCCGCAATAACGCCAATATACTCCTTGAGCGAATTTTTGCACCTAAGGAGTTTGATGCACCGCTTTCTACTTCTTTTGTCAACTGCGCTGCAGGTAGTATTCACACATTTGAATTTCCCATACCGGAAGAAGGGAACTATTTTGTACGTATATTTCACAATGCAGGAACAAATCCTTACCCTCTTGAACAGGACATTGCATATATTGATATTGATCTGGCCTTCAATGAAACAAAAGGTGTTTATACTGCACACCATACATTCAACGAATTAGGCCATTATGACTTCCTTGTATACAGAAAACGGAAAAAACGCTCCCAGTGGGTAGGATACGAGGGCTGCAGTGGCAGAATTAACGTCATCCCTGATATGCGCGGCGAAATTGTTCTTGAAATATTTCCTGATATTCACGGGCATACCCGTATCTACTGGATGGATGAAGAACATCCCGGATTGGTGTACAATGAGCATGGCGAAGTTATCCGTTTAGGCCGCTTCAGCGACATTACTGCTCATCTAGAAGATTTAAAAGAGCGTTATCACATCACTGCATTATACCTTTTAGGTGTCCAGAAGCGCGGCACCAACCGGGAAGACTGGGCACCCGAAGCTACATCCCCTTCGCCATTTTCACCGGTCAGTTTAGTTGAAATAGAAGACTTTTTAGGCGGTGAAAAAGAATTTCTTGAGCTTATAGCCAAAGCTCATGCAATGGATATAAAAGTTATTATTGACGTGGTTCCCCACCTTAACCGCCGTAGCACAGAGCTTCCCGATGAGTACGCTGTCAAATGTTACGACGACAGCGGAAATCTGGTTATCCGTGCTTCAACTGATGGCCGTTACGGAAGCTGGAATGACGGCAAACTGTTAAACTACCGCAAGCTGGAAGTATGGGAATGGCTCATCAACAGTGTAACAACATTAATTGACAAATATGATATTGACGGCATTCGCTTTGATTCAGCTCATGCGGTCCCCATCATGATGAAAAAGAATAACTACCCGTTTATATGGGGGCAGTACCGTTCACTGGAATCGCTTGTAGAAGGTGAAATCATTGTTAATGACCGTGAAGACGGACATTTTATCACAACAGGCTATTTTGACAGTGCCTGCAGGGACCAGATAGCTATACCCTTTCATTATCTTCTGATGAGTCGCATTGCACAAAAGCTTAAGGAAAAGAACAAAACATTTTTTGTGCATTTAGCCGAATGCTACTGGGGACATGAGCGCTATCTTACCCGCAGCGGAATTATCCCCTACAATTCTGCCCTTTTTAAAATTTGCGAAGGAATCATCCACGGCACCACTGATGTCCGTGAAGTGTACCACTTTTACGATAACTATCTCCCATACGCATTGCCACCGGGCACTGAGCTTTTAGGCATACTGGGAAATCATGACGAACGGCGCGCACTCAATACGTTTGGCCACAGGGGACTCAGGGCCGCTATTGGGCTTACCATCTTTATGAATAACATTATCATGGATTATGAGGGAAGTGCTGAAGGCGAAAGCTGGAAAGCATTTTTGGATAACATTTATGTGAACTGGAATCAGTTTGAGTATGCAGCTCACCGCAGCCTTGAGTCATTTTATAGGCAATGGTATCGTTTCCACCGCAATAATAAAGGTGAAGGGTATTTGATATGGGCAAATAATACTCAGGTTGCAGCATCCATTAAATTTACTGAACAAACCATATGGATTGGGGTTTTTAATTTTGCCGATAGTTCTCAGAATGTGGCATTGCAGTTTGATAATCCGCGATTGCCCATTGCTGATGATACATTTTTTAAAGTAGTTGATCCGGTATATTCACCTATTACAAAGCATTATAGTTACTTTACTGGGAAGGAGCTTAAGGCTTCAAAAATTTATTCGGTTGTTTCATACACTGACAGGATCAAGCTTTTAAAATTAGAACCGGTTAGTGATATTGCACCACTGTACAGTGAATTCCTGCGCGATTCGCTTTTCAGGTTATATTCAATCAGCAACCCCGAAAACTTTAAATCAAATTTCATGTTCCTTGAAACAATTACACATGCTTCCACTTTTGAAGCATTTATTGCATTTTTGAAGAATCATATCATTGCACAATTTTATCCGCAGTATAAAAATTTCATTGAGATAGGTTTTAAACGAATTCTCTTCTACATGTTTAAATTTGGGTTTAAATCAGGCAACGATATTGTGCAATTAATTGATGATCTGGCAGCACATAATGATACCAATATATCCGACCTTGGCAAAAGCATTCAGTTCCATAACCGGCCAGGACCCATTATATTTGTATCAGCCGAGGCAGATCCATTTTCCAAAAGCGGAGGCCTTGCTAATGTTGTGTATGAGTTGCCGCGTGAGCTTGCAAGTCTGGGTGAAGAAGTAATAGTAATAACCCCAAAATATCGCCATGGTGATGCAACGGCCATGGAAAAAATGAACAATGCTTTAAAAAAATACAATGTCCGGTACACGGGTAAAAATGTGCGTTTCATGATAGAACATGCTGCCTATGAAGCTGGTGTACATTATGCACAGGTTGATGGTATCCATTATTATCTGCTGGATCATCACGAGTTCTTTGATGGTTTGTACTGGGGATATACCGGTCAGGAAAAGCTACGCCGCCGTATTGCATTTGCCCGTGCTACAGCGGAGCTTATCACCACATTTGGCCTGTACCCGCTTTTTGTCATCACCAATGATGCATATACCGGTATTTTCAACGGCATTGTCCGCAGTGACCATGTGTACTATGATAATCCAAACTTCAAAAGGACATCCTTCTTCCATATTATTCACAACGGTGGCTGGCAATATTTTGATTCATATCACCGGTATGAAGATAACAAAGACCTCTTCTCTTTATTTAATCTTCCGCAATGGCGCTATAATGATTTTTCTGATCCCAGCGATTACAACAAAATAAATTGCATGGCTACCGGCATACGATTTGCCGATAGAGTCATTACAGTAAGCCCTTCGTATGCAAGACAGATAGAAAAAGCCTGTGATGGTCTTGAAAAGATCCTGCACAATGTTATTGGTATAAGCAATGCATTGGGGGTTGATTTTAAAAACAGAATTCTTATGCGTTTTCACAATTCAGGTTTTATAGATGAATATTATCCCAAAATGGTTGAAGCGGTAACATCTCATCCCGGAATATTTAAAACATTACAGCAGCGCTATCCTGAAATACTTGAAGGTATCCATAATTGTGAAAGAATCACAGATCCTCTGCGCAGGGAGTATGTAACCCACATGCGAAACAAATTCTGTTTGCAATATAAATTAGGTTTTGAAATTAATCCAGATATAATGTTGTTTTCTATGATCCACCGTATAGCCGAGCAAAAAGGTTTTCAGCTTCTTCTGGATGCTTCATATGGAATATTTACCACATTAGGATTTCAGGGGATTATTGGCGGTGCAGTGGCATGGGGGGACCAGCGTGGCAGCGAGCTGGCTGCAGGCTTACTTAACCTGCAAAACTACTATCCAAAAAACGTAAACGTAAACTTAGGCTTTCAGGATATCAGCATCCCTCTTTTGTCCAGTGATGTGTTTTTAATGCCATCATTACATGAACCGGGAGGCATTTCACAGCTTGAAGCACTGGCATGCGGATGCCTGGTTGTTGCACGTGCAACAGGAGGTCTGCGTGACACCGTCATTCCCATACGCATGGTAGATTCATCAGTTGAAGGTAATGGATTTTTATTTTCCGATTTTACTCCTTCATCGTTCTATGATGCCATGCAACGCTGTGCAGAATTCTTTAAACAAAGTGATGACACAACAAAAGCACTGGCACGAAAAAACGCCATGCAGTCAGCCTATTTCTGGGATAAACCGGCAAAAGAATATATTGATATATTATATTCGCATAAGGAAATTGTACGGGTAGTATAAAATAAAAGAGCCTTCCACAAACACCATCAGTACAAGTGGGAGGCCCTGGAGTGTAAAATGATCTGATAATTTAATCGGAAGTGTAATGTAAAAACTTGAATGTTTTATTGTGTTATGAAAAAAAAATATATCATTACAGCAGTTTTACTATGGATACTATCATGTTCCTCAAGTGAAAAAGCAGAGCTGGGGAATATTGTTGGTTCTATTAATGGACAGCCTGTTATACCCTATACTGCCAACAAACTTTACATATTACCCTTTACCAATCAGACCAACATCCCGGGCTATGAAGAAAAGATAAAACAGCGTATAACAGAAAAAATCATAACAGGTGGCAGGTTGGCTATAGCTTCCTTACAGGCTGATAGCGACGTAACTCTTACAGGTACAATTCAGTCATTTCAGATGCAGCCAATCGTGATTGACAGCGCAGGAATAATTAAAAAAAAGCGATTATTAATAATTGCTGTGATAAGTTTAATAAATGCTCAAACCGGAAATTACATTTTTCGCAATATCACTGTACAGGCATTTAAAGAGTTTTCGGACACTGAAGCACCTGTTACACCAATTAACATTGTCCAGGATGATGTGGAACAGGTTTTAGCTTCACGGATTGCTTTGCAGGTTGAAACAGGCTGGTACACTTCGCTTAAAACAGGAGTGGAAAAAGGAAGGAAATAATATGGCATCAAAGACACTTACGGCTAATGAATTTAAATCCGCCATTCAAAAAGAGCTATCACACATATACTGCTTTTGTGGAAACGATGAAAACCAGAAAGAAGAAGCGGTTAGTCTCATTGCATCACAACTGTGGAAAAACAAGCCTCAGGATTATAAAATAACAACGTACTTTGCTGAAGATGCACTTGAACAGGCTCTTGCCGCCATTGCGTCAGTTTCACTGTTTGACGATACTGCTCTATATATAATCAAACATTGTGAACAGGCAAGTTCATCAAATAAAATTCATACAATGGTACTTGACTGTATTAATAATCTGCCCAACTCAGTCTTCGTTATTTTCGATACGCAGGAGAACAAGCTGCCTGCATTGCTCCCATCACAAATTCACGCCCGCATTCCCGCAGTTCAGTTTTACCGACCCTTTGAAGAAAACTGCAAATCGTATATACTGAAAAAGTGCAAGGATTTATCATTAACTATCTCACAGGAAGCAACGGAATTTCTTGTTGAATTGACAGCCAGTAATATTAAGGAGATTGATGATATTCTTACCACCATATCTTTTTCCGGCCATACTGATGTCTCAAAAGATTTCCTTGAAGGCTTTGTTATTAATGAAAGACAATCAATAGAATTTGAATTTGTTGATTGTTTCTTTTTAAAAGATAAACATGCATGGGACATTCTTTCAGAAGCTATTGAACGAAATATAAATCAAATATTGCTCATATCCCTTTTATTCAATCATGCACAAAAATTAGAACAATTTCATATACAAACAGCAAAAGGCGTTAACTTTGATTCACTTATGAAAGAATTGAAGATATATGGGAAAAGGCAAAAAGTATTTGCCAAACAGGCATCTATCTATACCCTTGATAATGTCAGAAAATTAATCGCAACGCTATATACGTATGATATACAGCTTAAAAGCTATCGCTCGGGAGGTTTTCCCCAGGAAAATCCGCTAATAGACCTTTTATTACAAATTTCTGCGTGATGATACTGTGCATATGGATCTTCTCCAAACAATAATAGAAAATAAGGAAAAGTTCATAGCGTTTAACAATGAAAAGTTTAAGCGCTTTCAACAGCTTATTCCCAATCCAGCAATGCGCAGAATTGTAAACACCATCCCTTTTTTACTCTGTATCAATAATAAAAAGATGCCCGGTTATGTTGAAGGGGATGTACCTATAGGAATAAAAAATTTCAACCTTGATGAAGACACAAAACGGTATTTGCATGGGCGTTATCCCGGCATCACCTTCCATGATTTTGAACGTGGCGATTTTATCAAGATGTTTGCTGTTATGGGCAGTGTTGGCACAGTAGCATATAATAAAAAATCAGACCTTGACTACTGGGCATGTATTCATAGAAACACTGTATCAAAGGAACAATTTGATAATTTTAGCAAAAAAGTAACCATGATACAAGAGTGGGCTTCAAAAGAATTAGCAGTACCCGTACATATATTTATTAATGATATTGAAAGCGTTAAAAATAATATTTTTGCTGAAGACGAAGAAGAAGCATTTGGCACTACCGTTGGCGCAGTTCTGAAAGATGAATTTTTCCGAAGTTCAATTATTATTGCAGGCAAAATTCCTTTCTGGTGGGTTGTTCCAAGTTTTATCAAGGATGATGAATACGAAGCATTGTACAATCAACTCCCCGATGAAATGAAAAGGGATGATTTTATTGACCTTGGAAATCTTTATGAAATATCCAGGGAAGATTTTCTGGGTGCTGCTCTTTTTCAAATAATAAAATCACTGGGGAACCCTTTTAAATCAATCTTGAAGATTGGAGTTCTGGAAAAATATCTGTTTGGGAAAAGCGATTCGCCTCTTTTAAGTCAGAAAGTTAAAATGCATGTGCTGCTCAGCCGGCTTACCAATTCAATACTGGATGCCTACCTTTTGATGTTTGATGAAGTTTATGATTACTATAGCCAGACAATGAATGATCCTGCCATACTTCAAATATTAAAGCAAAACCTTTATCTAAAAATTGATCCGCAGCTATCCAAATATGTGGGGATAAAAGATAAAAAGAATATTCCCTATAAAGTAGCCGTAATGTTCAAGTATGTCCATGACTGGAACTGGAACATTAAAATTATTCAGGATATGGATAACTTTGATAACTGGGACTTCCAGCGGGTAATGCATTTCTGGGATACAGTAAAAAAATTCATGCTGATCAGCTATCAAAAAATAGCATCACAGTTCAGCGCTCTTAATCTAAAACAACAAATATCGGAAACTGATTTCACATTATTATCACGAAAAATAAAGTCACATTTTTCGGTTGAAGAAAATAAGGTTGATAAGCTTATAACATTTAAAGACACTCCCGCTGAACCTATTTTATATATTGAACCTGTTAATGAAGGTATACGTGAAGTTAAATGGCGGCTGTTTAAAAGAAACCGCAGTGAAAAAAATGTGTTCACCACCACCACATTGCGTACAGAAAGCGACCTGGTTAAGCTGTTAGTATGGTTAACGATTAATAAAGTTTATGACCATTCCGTTACCCGTGTTAATATTCAGTCCGGATATGTGCGAATAAATCAGAATCTGGTTGTTGAACTGCTAAACCAGCTGTCAAAGTTTTTTTCCGAAAAAGGGGAAATCAAAACCAAATACTATCTCAAACCAGCTTTTAACATGCTCCAGTGTATTATTCTCAATTTTAATAATGATGCTGCGGAACATTTAGATTCATTATATCATGTCTATTCAACAAGCTGGGGTGAACAATACATAAAACAATGCACCAATACCAGTGATATTGCACACATACTTCAAAATATCCTTAAAGATGGTCTTGAATTAAAACTTCCCTTTGACGATTATTGCCTGATAAACAGCCCGGGTACTCACAAACGTTTTTGCAAAAACTTCATACAGCTTTTTAGAGAATCATATAATGCCATAATTCACAGCCCCACTCCATATAGCCGTTTTATTGGTGAGCTTGAAGGCCTGTATTTTACTGCTTTACGCAACAATACTATTGAAGTTCAGGCATTTGATCATATTGTAAAGGTATTGACAACACTCACATTAAAGCCCGGCATAGAAGCTCATTATACATTCTATGGCGATTCATACCATCTCCAGGTGCTGCAGGCATTATATAACAAACAAATTAAAAAGGGGATTACAATTGGTTATCTTGAAGACAGTGATAAATTACATGTATATGTCATTAATGAAAAAGGTAATATTTTTACCTTCTTTGCACCAAAAAACATAAAGAGCGTCTTTTTATATCATATATACGGATTTTGCACAAACGTCCTCAAACGACTGCCAGGCAACGTAAGGGAAAGTGAGTCAAGCATTGTCTGCTATGGTGCTCAGGCTGACCGCAGAGGTGGCATCAGCCTTATTGATGAAACCGGTAAAATACATGGTGATTATCTACTGAATTTTACAAAATCCAAAGCCCTACGTGTTCAGATAGCTCGCCATATGGGTAATGAAATTTTTTATAACTTTATATTTCCCGACAATGTAACTTCCGGATTTATGACAATTAAAGAACTGTACAGCGTAAAACGTAAAATTATTGAGTTAAAAAACACGGGAATGCCAGTATATCCTTATATTGGCGAACTTGTATTTAATGATCTGAATCAAAAAGAAATGGTACTGGGATCAAGCATTTACTTTGTGGAAAAATATAAATTAGAACTCATGCTTCAGCGGGCACAAGCATAGAAAAACTCAATATTCGCCGCCAGGGAAATTATCCTTAAAGAAGCGTATTTTCTTTTTCTGGGTTTCCACTTCCTGTTTATTAATAGTGCCTTTTTCCAATGCTATATCCAGCAATTTTACTTCTGTGTCGTCCTCAGCTTTCTTTGATTTATCTTCATCATCCTGCTGTAACTTTGCAATCTTTTTATCAATGTCATCCTGTGTTAACATTGAAAATTCCTGTTCTTCCAGCTCTACTGCTGTCTCTTTAATTTTATTTTCTTTTGGCTCTTTCTTTTTAGAGGGTTTCTTCTTAGGTTCAGCAATTAAAGATTCACCAACATCTTCCTCTTCCGGCTGCAGATTGGCTGGTGGATTTGCTATTTTTAATTCCAGCATTTTAATCCGTTCACCCAGCAAAATATTTATTTGTTTTTCAATGGTAATAAATATCGGCTGGGTAAAAGACTTGTTTCTCTGTAATGATTTTTCAAGTTTCCGCAATTCACGTATATCCTGATCAATCATTTCTATACGTTTCAGCACATGAATAACCTTCATAATCAAACCTCAAATAGATAGCGTAAAATAAAACAAACCACTTTATTGTATAGGCACTATGACCATAACACTTTAACAATGAAAAACATATTTCATTATTAATGTCAATAACCTTTTCAATTACATAAAAATTTATTTTTTGTCCAATACCACATATATTTTCAATGGATTTTTTAATAGCAACTTATTACGATAGAATAATAATTTATAAAGCAACGGCAAAGCTACGTTTTGTTGTGTTATTATAAGTGTTTTGATTACGATCCCATCACGTTTAAGCAGCTATAAATAACAAAATTCTATTTCATCTCTCTTCTTACTATTTTCAATTTTTTAACTAATAGTAACCTTTTACTATAGCATTATTCTTGTCATACTGTACTATGAATACACACTATTTGTACTATTGATTGATTAATTATTGTTGACATATATTCTTATATGTTGTATTTAGACATACTATTATACGGATGGTTATATGATTCGTTATTGTATTGTAGCAGTTATTATATCATTAAGTTTTTCTTTATATGGGTGCAAAGAAGATTATGATGAATACCTTCTTGTGCAGGTATCAGGCACCATAAGCGGGGAACTCCCCTCCAGCTGGTCAAAACCCATGGCAATGGCTCACTATCCCAAATTCAGCCGCCAGTTTGGTACCAATATGTATGGTAAAGTAGAAGGAGCGTCATGGTATGTCTTTGTTGAAAAAAATTCTGATGTTCAACTGTATCTTTTCAATGATGAAAATGCCAACGATGCCTATGACTGGCCGTATGAACCACGAATCCCTGCTTCGTTAACAGTTACCTTACCGCTTACTATAGGCGAAAATGACAAAAACGATATTGTCATACCCATAAGAAAAGTTTCAGGAAGCATTGCAAACATCCCCTCTTTTTTCAATAATCCGATAGTTGCACTTGTGTATCCTGACTCCAATGGATGGCCCACACTTGAGGCATATTCACCTGTATATACTACTGGGACTTCAGGCACATTTGAAGTGTATGGTGCAGCCCTTCCTAATTACAAATTATGGATTATTAACGATGCAAACAATAACGGTGTGTACGATTATACTACAAGAGAGCCATATGTTACTATACCTGAACGAGAAGCAAAGGCGCTTGATCAAGATACAAAAGTTATAAACCTTTCATCATCATATGCTACCATTGAAACAACCCTTGGTTCCTTAGAGGGAAGTATAGACAATCAAAGTAGTTGGAACTACCCTCAGGCTGCACTGTATCAGGGCTGGGATATTATGGCGTACAATCCTCTCGGTGATACTGCATTTTCATTTTGCATGGTTGATTCATATAAAATAAACAGTGGTTCAGCTGAAAATCCTTCATATTATATTCTTCTTTTTGATGACGATAATCCACATGATGGTATCTATATCTATGATGATGAGCATGATGAAGTAAATCAGGGGCCGGCATTTGATACATCTGAAACAGGTATAACGCGTCACACCAATGAATGAGAGGTTCAACTCTATGAACATGTATTCACAGAGCTATAAATCATTAGGTAAAAAGTTTTGTGCGAGCTTATTCATCATTATAACTATATTGCCCTGTAAAGTGCTTGCTGCTCAGCCGCTACACAATGAGGTTATTTCACAAATTGATGTACTGCTCTATGGATGGTTTGGCGATCAGAGCCAGGGGACAACCAATACTGCATCGCTTAAAGAAGTTTTAGGGAAAATACATAAAAATAAAAAGGAGCAAACATCATACACTCTGGGACAAATCTATATTGCACTCCTGGATTACAATCTCACTGAATATGAATCGCTTATATCATCCTTGCAGATCGACTCGCTATATCGTGACAGGGCTCAGATTTTATATGCTATCATTACTGCCAATCCCGCATTTTCCATATCCGGATATAACAGTAAAAATTCATTGTTCAAAGATATTGATTACCTCTTAATGGGAAACTACTATCTTCAAAGAGGAAATTATATAAAAGCTCAGGAGTGGTTTGTACAGGGGTTGAAGCAATCAATAGGGTTGCGCACATCATTTGATATTCTTCTTGGTGTAGTTGATACAGCACAAAAGGGGGCACGTTTCCTTTTTGTTGATCAAAAAAGTAAAACCATCCCGTTTATTTGCCTGCTTCCCTATGTGCGCCCCATTGACATTTATTATTTTCTAAGCACTGAAAATGTACCTGCAGATTATACGCTTACACTTATTCCATTGGATAAATTTAGTGTCGATACAGTACAAAGCAATCTTTCTGAAAAAAAAATTACCCTTTCATATTCACGTACCTCTGACTATTGCACCATGGTAGATATCATAAATTGTTTTACCAGTATTATGCTCATATCAGGTAAAACATTACCTGAAGCCACACCCAGCGTCAGCTATTTACCCGAGTATGCACAACCAACCGCATCGTTTTTGATTGAGCATTCCATAATACCTCTTTACTTGGATGGGAAAATACCACTGTATTCACCAATTACCGGTGCATATTTTAAACAATTATACTTTGCGTATACAACAAAGTTTGGGAAACTCAGTGCATCTATGCAAAGCTTTCATTATAATCATGTTTTGATTCATAATGATGTATATTCATGTTTTTATGATAGCTTGCAATTATTAAAACACTAAAAGTGTTGAGTTCATCACTTCATTTCATACATACAGGCAGGTATACAGTATGAAGCGCGTGCGTGTAATAGTGTCAGTTTTTATTATCGTTTTTGCAGGAATATACACATCTGATTCATTGTCAAATGTTGGAAATGAAATCATTGAATACAGGGGTTATATTCATATAGAAGCCGAAGATGCAATTGAAACAAACTTTGATAGACACCCAACAACATATTTTTTTGCAAGCAATCGCCATACACTTCAGCTTAATAGGCCTTTAGCCAACGACGGTAAAGAATTTTACGCAGAATATGTGTTTTATAATACTATCGACCGTGAGTATGACATATGGATTTGTGGAACACCTCCAGGTGGTACAACCAACAAATATATATCACCTTTTGAAATATCCATAGACAATGGCATTAAACATCCCATATACTCTGAAACATCACCATATTCACACAGTTATGCCCCCGCTGGTTTTTATGTATACAAAGTGTTAACAGGACGTCTTGCAGCCGGCAAACACAGATTACGCATACATGTATCAAAACCTCGAGCATATGATGCCAGATGTATTTTGTATCTTGATGCTATTATTCTTATTCCCACTCAATCGTACTCATTTATTTCTTTACAGAAAACTCCCAAAATATTCCCTAAACATTTTCATCCTTTCGGGAAATTCCGATTTCCAGATATTTTCACAAAAGTATATCCAAAAAATATTGAACAAATGTTTGATAGTGCATCAAGCTTTATATGGACATCGCAATACGACAAAGCACAGGTACAATATAAAAATATTCTTACCCAAAACCCACAAAATCTTGATGCAACACTTGGGTATATTTTAACGTACATATGGATGGGTAAGAATGAAGATGCATATAAGTACTGTAATGAAGCTGTTGATAAAGGAAATTTCCCAAACAAATCAAAAATAGAATTAAAAAAATTTTTAGGACAACAGTATAACTGGGCTGGCAGATATCAGGAGGCAGAAAATTTATATATATCCATTATAGAAGAGGCACCCAATGATATTGAGGCAATTATCGGGCTGGGGAATAGCTACAATTGGAGCAATAGAGTTGAAAAAGCTATTTCGGTATATGAAAATGCATTATCGCGTATGGGCGACAATATAGAATTACTTACCCATTTAGCTGAAAACTATGAAAAGAACAAAGAATTAACTAAAGCAATTTATACATATAATAAAATATTGAAAAAGCAACCCGATAACTATGCTATATACCAAAAATTAGCTTCGCTCTATAATCGTACAAATCAAAAAGAAAAAGCACAAGAAATTCTGTCAATGCGATCACAACGAAAGGTCGTCAATATAGTTGAACAGGGTACTTTGATGGAACAGGGGAAACCTCAGAGTGATGAAATTATTAATGCATACATTGAGTCATTACGCAATGATCACCTCAATATTCAAAAGCATGTGAATCTCTTATCGGTGTATGAGTGGTACGGAAAAGAAAGCGAGGCACTGAAAGAGTACTATACTATCTTTTCAATTAAACTATACAATGAACTGCAGAAAAACATCCAGAAACACTATCAATCACTTGCCGCAACATCACAATTATTATATCTACACTACCACAATAAAAATATTGAAACCATTGACGATACAACCATAGAAAAGCTACAATCAACCATAGAAAAGTCTGCATCAGAACTGGAAAAATCAGTACTGGAAAAAAAATTATCAGGCTGGCAGCCCGACATGTCGCGGATAACAAGCTGGATTGATAGAGGATTACGCGACAATGCTCAATTCAGAACAATTATGAATGCCTCTCTTGACTACTGTTATTATCATCCATCTTCATTCTCCTTATATACCCAATCACTGCGTTCTGGTATTGGACAGGATATGTGCATATCACTAGCATTGTTGCAAGATGGCGATACTGTAACTCTTTCAACACTTTTACAGGAAAATGAAAAATACAGTAAGGAAATCAAAAATTTTTTGGATTTTTTACAACAACATCCCCTTAAACCAAAATTAATGAAAAAAAATGTAAAACCAATACCAAAAGAATTATTACTGAAGGCACAGAAGCTTCGTACTAACATCCTTCTCGAAAGCATCTATACTTGTATACGAGATAACTTTGAATTCTTAAAACGCATGGCATCATATTATATTCACCTCAAAGAACCAATCGGCGCACAAGAAGCGTATGATGAGCTGTACAAAATCAAACCCAAAGATATTGACATAAACCTTGCTCTGGCTGATCTGTATCGATGGGGGAAAAAGTATTATTCAGCAATTCGCCAATACGAGAAGGTGCTTGATCTTTATCCTGAAAATCAGGTGGCACGCAAATACCGATATGAACTCAGCATGCAATACTCACCATTCGTATATGCCGATTATACAGTACATAATGAGCCCATTGTTACCCGACATAATGCAAAATTTGGCTATATACACCCATTGAATGATTATCTGAAAATCGGAGCATATTATGGATTTATATACATTACTGATACCCTGGGATACTTGCTTACTCCTTCAGTATATTCACAGGGAAAAAGTCAATCCTATTCCCACGAAATTGGGGCACGAATTGAATATACCAGCTTTAAGTTAAACACAACATTTATGGCGGGCTATTTTGGACGTAGATATGATGGTTCAATAGATCTGGATTATCTTGGCGAGTACTCTACTACATTTACCCGTTCATATTCTCATAATTATATCACTTCCATACGTTATACACCATTAACAATCCCCTTTTCATTATACATACAATACAATTATGAAGACCTTGATGAGCTTGTTCAGGCAATTCATTTAGGATTATTTCAACACCACTTGCAGGGAGTAATGACCATTGATTTCTCGTTTATTCCACTAATAATTTTTGAAAATTTAAGCTACACAACTAGTGGAGATTATCGTATTATCAGCGACGAAAATTACCGATTAACATCAAACAACAGAATGACATTCAAAGTATATAAAAATCCATTTAGGGGAATGGAATTGCGGGTAGGTGGTCTCTACAATTTTGATACCTCAGGATTTAATCAGTATGAACCTGATAATGACATATATAGAACGCAGGCAAATCTTCCGTATTATGCTCCTATCAAACTGCACATTTATGGTGGTTTTATAGAATGGCAGCACACATTGCAATTAAAACATTATAACACAATAGGTTATATGGCAGGGATGCAATATTCACGTACAACTCGCGGAGATACTATTTATAATCCTTATTGCACTTTATATGGTGATTTTAATACAATTCAATATCGCGTTCAGGGATCATACATATATTCAAAATCGTTTGAAACAATACAATCGGGGGATCAATTCCGCTCCTATGATATTTCTTTTAGCGTTGTTAAAAAGTTTTTTTCTGATTACCCAAAAAAAAATAACTAATTAAAATACACAGTCTGGTCATCATCCACCGTAAATTGCAACCCGCAATCGGGGCATTTAAATTTACCTGCTGAACTTATCCGTACCATTGTTTTACAGTCAGGGCATTCAATAACCAGTGGATGTTCAAACACCACGGAGGTCGTTGTAACTGGTTTTGTCTCTGTATATGTTTCTATTTTAGGGCTATCTTTTGGTGGAACTGGTTTTTCAATAATTTTTACATCTGTATTTTGCACTGCTTCCATTGCTTCATCCAATGAATTATAGCGTTTTACCGGAAGTGCAATGATATCAATCAATGTCATTATCTCCTTATTACAATTGCAGAGCACCACCACACCGCCACCTGATTCTACCACCCTTTGTGCATACATTAATGCACCAAACCCTGTTGAACTGACATAGTTCAGCTGTGAACAATCAATGATTATAGCATTGAATTCCTTTGAAAGCATTGCAATATACTCTTCAAACTGCACTGCATTGGTATGGTCAATGCACCCTTCAACAGTTACTATCGCTACTGAATCCTTTCCTGTATGCTGAATAAACATTTCAGTCTACTCCTTAACCGGTATGGCTTCTTTTATTATGGAGCGTATCTTACCGGGTTTGTCATGCTTGGGGGCACTGAATTCTTTGAGTTCCAGCACTATCCTTTTTTGTTTAATGAAAAGAACAATACCAGTACAAATTGAAAACACCACTGCTGCCCCATAAATTATTATGAGCATATACAACAGTTCCTTATAATAACTGTTCATCATAGCATAAATTGGGCTTTTGACAAGAATACAATTAATGGTACCTATGGATTTGCCTTTGGAATATACAGCTTTTGTCACCAGCCAGCTGTTGGTATTAACGTCTTTATATAAAAACTGCTTTATGTACTTTCTTATAACTGTATTAAATGGCAAAGGCAGGTCAGGAACAAAATAATCAAAGATAAAAAGTTGTCTGGATTGTTTTGTATATGGATACAGGATCATATCGATATTGTAATAAAACTCATCATTGGCAATGTTCCCTTTAAGCTCTTTTGCTTTTTCTTTATCAGAATGTGCAACTATTGTGCCATTATCTAAAACAAAATAAACTTCTTTTATTCCATTAATGTTTTTTGATTCCTGTATGAGCGATAGTAACCGGTTAGTAGATCTGGTTGCATATGCCAGCCCGGCAGCATCAGCATATGTTGTGATTAACGTTCTGGAAACATTTTTTGCCTGGATTGTAAACTCATCTATCCGGGATACCAGTTGCCTGTATTTGTATAAAAGGACACCAGATGAAGCTAATATTGCTATAATAAAAAACAGAATTATAACAAACGCAAATGGGAACTGTACTTGTTTATTGTTTTGCATAATTATTCACTGTATTTTTAAAATACCTTGCAATATTTTATACCATAAATGTATTGTTAACCTGCTTATGAGTGCATACAAACTATAGCAGAAACATGATACTACGCATCTTTATATTTATCGGACAATAATGCGTTGATATGTATAATTTTTCCCCGGAGAAAAGGACAATGGCAAATACGGAAGAAATCCTGGAAGAATGGGACTGGGAACAGGGAATCCCAACAGGTAAACCTGTAGCAAGGAGCATTGCCCACAAACAGGGTATTGCACATGAAGGAGTACATTTGTGGGTGGTGCGTACACAACCCCAAAAAGAGATACTCTTTCAGATGCGTGCATCACACAAGGATATGTATCCAGATTATTTAGACATTACCGTGGGAGGCCATGTGCCTTTTGGATTATCCGGCAATAAAATCCAGAAGGAAGCATATGAAGAAATAGGAATTACGGTTGATGAAAAACAGCTCCTTGATTTAGGCTATTACAGGTATGAAGAAAATAATGATATTCTTTTTCACAGGGAATTTCAGCATGTATACCTGCTTTTTTCAAACAACCCTCTTTCTTCATACTCATTCAATGATAATGAAGTGAGCAGCATATATGCAGTACCGTTTGATTACTGCAAAGATCTTTTTTACAGGGATTACCCTTTAACGGTTGAATCATTTAACGGAACAGCTACCATCTTTGCAACAATATCAAAAAAAGATTTTCACCCTCTGCTTTTTGCACCATCGATGGCACGGTACATGGAAATACTATTTCAGGCAATTGATGAGTTTTTTGCAAAAGGCAAAGTGAGTGTTTCAATGTCTTAAGGTAAAAAGTACAGCAATGAGTGTACCTGCTATTTCATATAAGGAAACTCTTGTATGGGAAAATCCCGTTTATGTTGATGTCCGTGCTCCGGTTGAATTTACAAAGGATCATATCCCTCAAGCTATTAATTATCCACTCTTTGACGATGCTGAACGGGCATACATTGGGACATTATACCATACTCAGGGGAAGGAAAAAGCCCTTCTGGAAGGTGTGAGTATTGCCTCACTGAAGTTAAAAGATATGCTATCGTTTTTTTCCACTTTAAAAGAACATGTTATCATTTACTGTTACCGGGGAGGTATGCGCTCGGAATCAATTGTATCATTCTGTAATGCTTTAGGATTTTCTTTTTATAAGCTTGATGGCGGTTATAAAGCATATAGGCACTATGTCAGGGAGTATCTTACAGAATTTACATTTACCATACCAGTTTTTACTCTATATGGTCTTGCCGGATCAGGTAAAACGAGAGTACTAAAAAATATTCCATATACAATTGACCTTGAACATTGTGCAGGCAACAGGAGTTCTCTTTTTGGCAGTTTAGGGATGCCCAATCATACGCAAAAATATTTTGAGAGCCTGATAGTTCAAAAATTGAGAACCATTGGATCATGGCGGTATTGTCTTTTTGAAGGCGAATCGCGAAAGATTGGCAACTGCCATATTCCACACTGTGTTCTTAATTCTTTGCAAAACGGGAAATCTATATGGCTTGAAACACCGCTGGAAAAAAGAATCCAGCATATTTATGATGAATATGTGCCATTTATAAGTGAAGAATTAATATTGCCAATATTGGATAAATTACAGCCAACAATGGGAAAATCAAAAACAGCCTATTGCAAACAACTGTTCAAACAGGGTAATATTCATGAACTAATAGAATTTTTGCTACTGCATCATTATGACCCTGAATATCTACATAGTATAAAGCATATTTCTTTTATGGCTCACATTCCTTTCAAGGATCCGGTGACAACTGCATTTGAAATGGAGACTCTCATTAACGATATGCTTTCAGTATAATATTTTTTTTTGTTGACTTCAATAGTAAAATTTAGTATTGCAAATATTAATACCACAGTTACTGTATTGTAAACATAAAACACAATACACATATCATATTGCAGGAGGTAATGCGTCATGAAAAAATT
Source organism: Leptospira biflexa (assembly GCA_020721905.1). Taxonomy (GTDB): domain Bacteria; phylum Spirochaetota; class UBA4802; order UBA4802; family UB4802; genus UBA4802. Next base: position 52,030 of record DYLU01000003.1, read on the forward strand.
ATCTGCAGTGCTAATAACAATTCTTTTAGGTTTTTCTGCCTGCGGTGGCGGCGTTCAGTATCAGGATGCAAGCAAAGCCGAAGGCTCAAGAGAATGGGGACCAAAAGAAATTAAAATGACAGTCAACAAGATGGTTGAATCAATGTATACATTTTTAAAAGAAGAATGGAAAAAACCTGCTTTTATTGAAGTAAAACAGATACGTAATAAAACATCAGAGCATATTGACACCCAGATGCTGGCTGACGAAATTACCACAAACCTCATTAAACGCAGGATAAAATTCATTGACCAGTCATTGACTGCTGATGCTATCGCCGAAATGGAAAAAGGTATGACAGGTATGGTTGACCCTGAAAGCGCTATCCCCGTTGGCGGATTAAAATCTCCCAACATGTATTTAACCGGTGAAGTGAGGGATAATGTTCGTACAGTAGGGAGTAAATCCGTTCAATACCTTGTAGTAACGCTCAAACTCATTAACCTGAAAACTCAAGTAGTGGAATGGCAGGATCAGCAGGAATTTTTAAAATCAGCCAGTAAAAAGAAGATAACATTCTAACACCGGGGAATTTATATGATGCGTAAAGTGAAATCTCTGTTTGTTGTAATGTTGCTTATAGGTGTTGCTGCATGTGCCAGTTATGATTATAACAAGCAGATAGCTGAAGTTGAAAAAATGTTTTATGCGGGGCAATATAAAGAAGCAGCTCGCAAATTGCTCCCTATGGTTAATACAAAATCAAAAGATCAGCTTCTTTACATGATGGAATGTGGTTTAATGTTGCAGGTTGCCGGAGATTATGAAAACAGCACTAAAGTACTAACCGAAGCAGCTAAAATTGGTGACCAGATCACAGTAAGCCTGAGCAAGCAGGCAGCGTCACTTTTGCTTAATGAAACCACAACCAACTACAATGGTGAGGACTTTGAACGTGTTCTGATCCACATGTACCTTGGCATAAACTATCTCATGCTCTCAAAGCCGGATGAAGCACGTGTGGAGTTTAAAAAAGTCAATGATATGCTTCGTGACATAAACGTAACAACCGGTAAATCTTATAAACAAAATTTAATGGCAAAATACCTGACTGCTATTGCTTTTGAGCTGAGTGCTGATCTTGATAATGACATGAATGACCGCGAATTTGCATATATTGAGTACAAGCAAATTTATGAACTCAATCCTGGATTATCAATGGTATATCGCGATCTTCAAAGGCTTTCCAGAAAGTTAGGGGATATGGAAGATTATAATAGCTGGATAGGAAAATTTGGCAAACAGGATGCAATACCCGGTAACGCAGGGGAGCTTATTGTCATAGTGCAGAATGGAATCGGTGCCATCAAGAAATCTCGTGGTCCACTTTTGTCTGATCAATCCATGAAGGCAACTATTCAGGTAACTCTTAATGGGATGTCTCTGGCTGAAGGTGTTACTGTTGCAGGCGTACTTCTGGCACTCCGCAATGCTGAAAACCCAATACCAAAATTTGTAAAACGGGGCAATACTATCAACTACCTTATTGTCAATGCAAATGGCAAGGATGTTGGGCGTTCCATTATGCTGGAGGATGTTTCCACCACAGCAGTTAAAACACTTGAAGATGATTACGGGCGAATCTATGCCAAAGTAGCTGCCGGTATTGCAGTTAAAGCAGCTGCAGCTGTGGCTGCCGGGTATGCAGCAAAAAAATTAGCTGAAGAATCCAAAAAAATGGGTGGCTATGCAGGGCTTATTGGTGCGGTTGTTGGCACTGGCGTTGGTGTAGGATTATTATCTCAAATAAAACCCGATCTCAGGTGCTGGCATACATTGCCTGAAAACTTTCAGCTTACCAGGATATTCCTGCCACCAGGCAAATATACAATCACCTTTAAACTCGTTGATTATAGTGGAAATATTGTATCAACACAAGATGAAACTATAGAGATTAAATCCGGAAAGAAGGTGTTCCTTAACAAACGAATACTCCCCACCAGAGGTGTGTCCCGGTTTTCAATGGATATTGAACCCGGCACAGGCAAGGGTTATTTAGGAGCAAAAATAAAATCTATGACCGAAGAGAAAGCCCGTGAACTCGGGCTTTCTTCTCCCTCTCTTCCTCGTGTTTATGTTCATAAAGTCATTCCCGAAAGCCCTGCTGCACAAGCAGGCATACAGCCTGATGATGTTATAATTTTAGCTGATGGTAAATTGATTGAGAAACCCCAGGATTTAATTCAGATTGTAAGAAACACTCAAACAGGACAAACATTACACTTACTGGTAATTCGCAATAAATCCCGAATGCAAATTCCTGTTATTATTGGCACTGCACCGGAAAAAGTTTATAATGCCACTATCCCATCCAATCCTGGTGACAAGAGTTCAGAAACATCGGAATAGGCTTCCCTGAGCAAATTTATTTTTTATATTTTTTATTGCAAAAAAATATACCCTCCATGTGATGGTTATTACATAAAGGTATGTTTTATGCACAATAACCATAATAGCATGGTTCCCATAAAGGATATGACTATTCGCACAGCCACTGAAATGGTATTACTGTTTCAGTTACCCGCATGTGTGATACGTGTTTCAGGCGAAGTTATAGCTTCAAATAACGCTTTTTCTGATCTTGTGAATGTAAAAAACCTGTCTCTTGATATTACCCATCCTTTTTATCCAGAATACCGGAAACAACTTGCAACCTCGTATTTAAAGGCATTAAAAGGCATATCCAGACAATGTTTTGCGGTTTTTCGTAATAAAGATAACCAGCGTGTTTCAACTGAAATTTATATTTTCCCCATATTTCAGGATACCGTAATTGTTGCTCTTTTTGTACTTTTACAGATAGTTGATGAGAGAATACTATCGTTTGATAAATCAACCGGCACCATTATCAGTCAGGAAAATAAAAATTACGAAACATTGCTTTATGAATATTCACCATTCCCAATTTTGCAGATTGATCAATCAGGCAATATTGTTAAAGCAAGCCCATCAGTACAGGAGCTTATAGGCTACGAAATAGAAGATTTAATGAAGAATAGAAATCTTCTCTATCGCGCTTTGAACCACTATGATTTTAACCGCATGCGCCTAACGCTATCTCAAATATTCGATGGAAGCATTGGATACAAACGAATTGGCGAAATACGGTTTATAACAAAAGACAAAGACGAAAGATGGGTTAATGCAACCTGTTATCCTGTTCACATTCAGGGTACCCCCCCAATTGTTGAGATTATTCTGGAAGATATTACCAGAATAAAGCGTATGGAATTCCAGTTGCAGCAGCTCAGCAGATTTCATATTATTGGTGATCTGACAAAAGGATTTCTTCATTCATTCAACAACATAATCAATATAATGTTAAATAAAGCTCAGTGGCTATTGCAAATTACAGATAAGCCTTCATTTCAGGAGGGCCTGAAACTTATTATTAAATCTTCAGAAGATGGTATTCAGCAAATTCGACGTATTGAAGAATTTATTGACAGAGATAAATTAGAAGAAAAATGTGATATTAATGTCGTAGAATCAATTGAAGATGCAATTGAATTTGCAAAAATCCAGTTTAAGGTTGAAGAAGCACAAAAACAAAGATCTGTGGCTATTGAGCGGAGATATTTTTCACTCGTTAGTATGTATGGTGATCCCCATATATTCAGGGATCTGCTGCTTGCAACTATTTTTAAAGTTGCTTCAGTAATAGCCACAAAAGGTGTTGTTGAAGTAACACTAAAAAAGAACAGTACGTTAACAATTGCAATCAAAGCAAAAAAAGAATCATTCGACATTAAAGATGAGTTTGAATTTATTTCAACCATTGATCTTTCAAAATTAGCCGAGCAAAATCATGCCAAACTGATAGAGGAAGAATCCTTACAGGATTACTCAATTACCATTATCCTCCCAGAAGATACTGTTTCAACACTTCCCCAGAAAGAACAACAAATCCCACAAATGAAATTACGCGACATGGATATATGCATTGTGGAGGATGAACCGGCATTGCAGGAAATCATGTATGAAGTATTTGATTCACTTGGTAACAGGGTTTCAGTTTTTAATAACGCTGATCAGGCATATGAATCATTCAAAGTCAATAAATTTGATATTGTTATTGCTGATTACGGATTATCCGGTACCACAGGGCTGGAATTGTTAACGAAAATAAAAGAACAAAAAGAAGAAACAATAACCGTTCTGCTGACAGGATGGATTCTGAATAATATTAAGGCATACAAAAATGTCATTGATATATACATGCATAAGCCATTTAAATTAGATGTTCTCATTAATGAAATCTCCATTGAGATGTCCAAACGCCATACATATTGATAATCACAGTATATTACTCATTTTTTCCATCATATCTTTTTTCCCCAATGCCACGATAATATCACCTGCTTCTATAACTTCTGATGACTGAGGGTTAAAAATCATTTTTCCCTGCGTCTTTTTTATTGCAACAATTATTACCCCATAATCTTTTCTTAAATTGCTTTCTATTAAACTTTTCCCAACCATTGGAGATTCATGACCAACTTTCAGTTCCTCCATTGCCAGCCCTAACTGCGAATCCATCATAGCAGTATCTAAAAAATCAACTACCGTAGGGCGCGTTAAAACCTCAGCCATACGTTTACCCCCAATCTTGTAAGGGAGCATAACCCTGCTTGCACCTGCTCTCAGCAGCTTAACCTCAGATTTTTCATCTGACCCACGGGATAATATAAAAATATCATTGCGTAGCCCACGGGCAGTTAACACAATGTACACATTGTCAGCATCAGACATTACAGCAGTTACCAACCCTCTGGCTTTCATTATTCCTGCCTTCAGCAAGGCTTCTTCACTTGTAGCATCCATTGCAACAAAAAGATATCCTAACTTTTCAAGTTCTTCAATAGCAGCCGGATTATTCTCAATAACTACAAATGGAACTTTCCGGTCAAAAAGCTCTTTGCATATAAGCTTGCCTATTCTACCATAGCCACAAATAATATAATGGTTCTGTAATGATTGAATATGTCGTCCCAATTTTTTCCTCCCAAATTCTTTTCGTAGTTCCCCTTCAATAATCATACGTAACAGTGTTCCAATAGCATAAGCGCTGATTGAAACACCACTCAAAATTATTATAATGGTAATAATGCGTCCATACGTAGTTAATGGTTTAACTTCCTGAAAACCAACCGTACTGATGGTTATCATTGTCATATAGAAGGCATCAAATGGTTTCATATTTTCAAACAGGTAAAACCCTGCAGTCCCAAATCCAATAGTACCCAGCAGGAGCATTAAAGCCATTCGCAATTTTTTTAATTCCATAAAAGTCCTTACATATTTACTGATGTAGTTGTTCTTACGTTAGAATATGTGTGTAAAATTATGAACAATTGTAAATAATTTTTTAAAAAAAATAAAATTATATTTGATTTTTATGTAATACTATTATAGCTTTTCTAAAAATACAGTATATTATAAAATAGACTTTCAGATGTTTCCTTAAAGTAGAAAAATACATTTTTAATGAGAGGTGATGTTATGGCAGCATTTCAACACAGTACAGGCACATTTATTGGTAAAGGTGGTATAGAAATATTTTTTCAGCAGTGGGAAGTAGCCAACCCAAAAGCAGTCCTTGTTATTGTCCATGGCCTGGGTGAACATTCAGGCCGATATGGCAACCTCATCGATGCTTTGCAGAATAAGGGTATTGCAATCTTTGGACTTGACCACAGGGGTTTTGGCCGAAGTGGAGGCAAGCGGGGTCATGTCGACAGTTTTATGGATTATATCTATGACTTAAAGATCTTTGTCAACATGATCAGGGATAAATACCCTCATAAGCCGGTTATTATGTTAGGCCATTCAATGGGTGGCGTGCTGGCGCTTAAATATGCACTTACTCATGCTGAAGATCTGGATGCACTCATTCTCTCTTCACCTGGCCTTGTCCCGGCAATTAAAGTCCCTGCATGGAAAAAGAATCTGGCAATATTTCTTTCTTCCAGAATTCCTTCATTAACCATGCCATCGGGTTTAGATGCAACAACTATCTCCCGTGATACGGAAGTTGTTAAACAGTATTTAGACGACCCACTTGTCCATGACAAAGTAACACCCCGGTTTTATGTAGAAATGATGAATACAATCGATGAATGTATTAATAGGTGCGGAGAGATTAAGCATCCATTATTACTGTTCCATGGAACTGCAGATGCACTTGTATTAGATGAGGCAAGTAAAATTGTATACGAGAAAGCCAGTTCAAAAGACAAAACACTTAAACTTTTTGAAGGCTTATATCATGAAACAATGAATGAACTTGAACCTGAACGCAAGAAAGTACTTAAAGTTGTTACTGACTGGATTGTTGCCCATGCAAAAAAAACCAGCCCAACCAAACCAAAACCAGCATCAAAACCTGAAAAAAAAGCAGCACCAAAAAAGGTAACTAAGAGCAAACCCAGTATTGCAAAAAAAGCTAAAAAGAAATAGTTCTATAGTAAACTGGAAGTTAGCATTCAAAACTATCCCTTAGATATAAATAAAAGTGTAAAATAAAAAGCCGGGTGGGAGAGCCCGGCTTTCTACTGTGGTGTTGCGATGATAGCTCAAGCTTTATTTCAGGAGTTGTAATACTGTTTGGGATTTGGTATTTGCCTGTGCAAGCATAGCAGTTGCAGCCTGTGTAAGTATCTGATTTTTTGTAAATTCTGCCATTTGCTCTGCCATATCAGTATCACGTATACGACTTTCTGAAGCCTGAATATTTTCATAGGCATTCATTAAACCTTTAGCGGCATGCTCTAACCTGTTGTAATATGCACCCAAGTCTGCTCTTTGTTTTGAAATTTGCCGCAATGCCTCATCAGCTAAACCAATAACCGCATTGGCTTTGCCCGGAGTGGATATTGAAATAAATGTAAGTGTAACAGGGTTTCGTAACCCTAAAGCAGCAGTAGTCATTGTTTCAATGAATACCCTTTCGCGCTGATGCATATTAGGCCCCATATGGAACCACATTGAAGCTGATGGATGAAGCCGTGCAAAAGCGCCAGTTAACAGCTTCATTTTGTTAAATTCAGCCTGTGATGCAATACGGTCAATTTCATCAACAAGCTCTGACACTTCCACCTGAATCTGCTGCCTGTCTTCAGGTGTGTAAATACCGTTTGCAGACTGTACTGCTAAAACCCTGATTCTCTGCAGTATATCATGTACTTCCTGCAAATACCCTTCTGCAGTCTGAATCATTGACATACCATCTTCAGTATTTCGTTCAGCCTGCCGTAATCCCTGAATCTGGGAACGCATTTTTTCGGACACGGCTAATCCGGATGCATCATCACCTGCTTTGTTGATGCGCATCCCCGATGAAAGCTTTTCCATGTCCTTGGTGATTGCCCAATCATGAAATTTCAGCGTTCGGTGGGCAAAAATTGCGCTGATGTTGTGGTTTATAATCATGGTATCCTCCTTGAACGATATACTATCATCCGTGATAGCATTAACTATATAAATAGTTCATTCCAAAGTTCGTCTTATTGAAAAAAACGACTGAGATAGAATATTGCTAATTATAAGCTATTATAAGCGTTTATTATAATATATGTTGTTATATTATCATGTTTTTATTGATTTCTATAATATAAAAAACTTTTAAAAATACTGCATTATGCATTTATTCTGCTCCCGGCACCACAATTGTTCATTATGTGATATTATGTTTATAAACTAACAATTGAAAATAAATAGTGTAATTTTTTAAAATCTTTTTCTTGAATATAAATAAACATTGGTAAACAGTGTATACTGTACTATTTTATTTGAAAATCTCTCAAGAGGTTATATGAACACACATACTGATAAAATTTTTTCTCTGATTGAATCCATTCCCTTTTTATCAAACATCATAAAAAAAGGCGGTATCCGGTTAAAATGGGTTGTGACCGTATCCACATTAATGGTGATAGTCATTGCAGCAATAAGCTTTTTATTGATAAGTATATCACAAAGAGCCCTGATAAAAGCCAATGACAAATTATGCCAGACTATCGCCTATAACATATCCTCTTCAGAAAGTTTTTTAACTGCAGAAAAAAGACCATTAAAGCGTTCCATTATTTTACAGGATATCGTTAATGGACTTTCAAAAACTAACATTGAAGGATTTGTTTATGCTGCCGTTTATGATACCCAGGGAATTATAGCTGAAAAAAAATATACGTATGCGGCCCATAGCAATGCAAAACTCCGTGGCACATACTACTCAAAAGGTCTTTTAAAGCAATTTAAATCAATACATACTACAGTTAAAGAAAAGATTGAACTCACTATTGATTCAAAACCAACAGTCTGTTACCGTTATCGTGTCCCCTTTGAGTTTTTCAAAGCTACAATTGGAATTATTGAGATAGTTTTTACTGAAGATGCAATTCTTGGCCCGGTCCACAGGGCACGGCTTGTAATGCTCATTGTTGCAGTCATATTGTTGTCCTTGAGCATATATGCCGCAATGCAAATTGCCCGACAAATGGTAGAACCAATAGTGCAATTGACATCAGGTGTTATACGAGTAAAGAATGGTGACCTGTCTACCCGTCTTATTGTAACCACACATGATGAAATTGGCATTTTGACAGAAGAATTTAATGCGATGATCAATCACCTGCGTGAAAAGCTCAAAATGGAAAAATTTGTTTCCGAATCAACTATCTCCATGATTCGTGAAAAAAGAGACGATGAACTTGATCTTGGCGGGACAAGAAAAAATATGGCTTTTCTTTTCTCAGATATCAGGGGCTTTACGGCCATGTCAGAGAAGCTCCCTCCTGAAGAAGTTGTAAACATTCTCAATGAATATCTTGACTTGCAGGCTTCAATAATCAAGAAACATGGTGGTGACATTGATAAATTTGTGGGCGATGAAATAATGGCTGTATTTGAAGATAAAAAGAAAGCCGACAGCGCCGTTGAAGCAGCTGTGGATATCATTGAATCCATTGAAAATCTAAACAAGAAGCGAGCCAGAGAAGGGAAAATAACTGTTACCGTGGGGATTGGTATCCATATGGGCGATATTGTTCATGGAAGGATGGGTTCAAAAGAGCGAATGGATTTTACATCCATAGGAGATGCTGTCAATCTGGCAGCACGGCTATGTTCCCATGCAGATTCGCAAACTATACTGGTATCGCAGGAAATTACTGCCAGTCTCACCAAAAGAAAATTTAAAGGTAAAAAACTTGAACCTATCAAGGTTAAAGGAAAGGAACACCCCATACCCATTTTCCAGATAACCGGGAAAGCCTGAATCAATCCTGGTGTATAACAGGATAGAATTCTTTTCTGATAAAGTAGCTTATCTTGCGTAAAATTTCTTTATATTGCTTTTTATTGTTTTTAATATTTTCAAACAATAGTGCACCCTGTATCAGGCTATCCAGATCCGACTGTGTTATGCCATGAGTATGCAGTTCGGCATGTTCGGTGGTGTTAAGAATCAGGTTATATTTTTTTGCAATTTCGTCCAGTATTATAATTTCAATTGAGATATCAAGATTATCTCCAATGGAATTGCCAATTCTTAAGGCATGGTAGGCAAAATTATTTGTTAAAAACGAATTGGCATCCAGCTTTTTAGCAACCAACTCCGGAACGGTATGTGTTGCTAAATAATTATTTAAAATTTCCAATCTATTCATTATAGTATTCCCCCATCACAAAAATTATATGCTATCAATTTTTTACTCTTACCTCCTTATACATAACATCTATTCCGGAATCAATTTAATGATACCCCTGCATGGATTACTGATGTACTGCATTGTCAGTGTTTATAATAATCCAACAGCTGCCTTAAAAAAGCAACTAAAATACATTAACGTACACTATGGATCACAAGTTATTAAGGGATGAAATATTCATTATTCACACACTTAAGTTTTGGCGATAGTTACTGTTACAAACCATATTCTTAAAACCAAGATTGGAAAAGTAGACTTTTATTTTTTATTTGCAATTTTAAAACAATAATTTACAATGCTATTAAAATCTAATAATATATAGAGGGGTGATTATGCCAAGAAAAGAGTACATTTCGGGAACGTTTTGCATCGACATTAAATGTACCCATCACAAAGCTTTGGAACAATATTCCGGTGATGAGTATTTCAGACAAAAAGCCCTTCTGTGCGCTGACTGTTACGCATGGAAATTTTTCACATGGCTTCGCGATCATAAGTATCGCATAATACAAACATTACCGGAGATATCTGCTCGAGAACTGGCAGCACGAATTAAAGGCATTGATCCTGTAAGAGTTGAAGACCTGACCGAAGACGAAATATTGTGTTTATAGTATCAGGAATATAAATACTATACATTACATTTCTCAGATTTTTTAAAATTACTACGGAGGTATACAATGGTTCGTAACATAGGGATAGTCATTGTTTCTATTATAATCATTGCAATTGTACTTGATGCAGTTGTGTCTATACTTTCAAGGCCTCAGGCAGGCAGAAAAGCATGCCAGGCTGCCAACATCCCGTATAAAACTGTTATAGCTCACCGTGGAGCATCATACTGGGCACCAGAAGAAACTTATTTTTCATATAATATTGCAAAAAATGTTGGTGCTGACTATTTAGAAATGGATGTGCAAAGAACCAAAGATGATGTTATTATTGTATTTCATGACGACACGTTAAACCGTATAACAAATGTTGCCGAAGTTTTTCCCGGAAGAGAAAATGACGCCATTAACACTTTTACAATAGCAGAGCTAAAAATGCTGGATGTTGGAAAATGGTTTAATACATCCTTCCCCCAACGATCCAGACATTCATACAGCGAGACACAAATACTGACGCTTGATGAAGTTATAGATATAGCCACATCCGATAATGGATTATATCCATTATATATAGAAACAAAAAGTCCTAAAAATTTTCCCGGAATTGAAGAACAGCTTGTCCAGATACTTCAAACTCGCGGATATATAGCTGAAAATGAAAACAAAATAAATGCCCCCTATGCACCGGTACTATTCCAATCATTTGAAATTGAAAGTTTGCTGCTGCTTCAAAAGATAGCACCACAGGTTCCCCGTATATATCTGATTGATGAGGATATGGTTAACCAGAAAGGCTGGGATAGCCTTATCGCTGAAGCAAAACAGGCACAATGTGCCGGCATAGGACCATCAGGATATTTAGGCTGGCCATGGATAACCGGCAAAGCACACCGTAATGGGCTTTTAGTTCATATATATACAGTCAATAAAAAATGGCAGTATCGTCTTTTAGACTGGTTTGGTGCAGATGGTTTTTTTACTGACAGATGTGAGTTGTTGATGGAATTTTATGTAAAGCCGCATAAAGAACCATTTAAGGAGATTTTATCACATATTGATTAAATTGGCTTTCATATTATTAAAAGGGGCTGTTAAAACTTTTTTTGGTTAATTATAACTTTTGATTTTAACAGTTTAAACCTGCTTGCACCATGCATGTATATGTACGTTAATAAAAGGAAAATAGTGATAGTACATATACAAAAAGCTATATGCTGCATACTAAATGACCGATATGTACAGTAATGGGTCACATGACATTTTACTTGACTATCAATATATTATACTATAATTTAAAAAATACTATTTTATTTTTATCTTCTAAACAGGAGATGTTTAATGAGTGAATGGTCAATAGGTGGGAAGGGAATATTAACTCCGGATAAGTTCGTCAAGAAGGCAAGTATACTGGTCAGTGACGGAATAATTGATAAAATTGATGGCCGTAGTAGTTTTTCCATTGAAGTTGATGGCATCATTATTCCTGGCCTCATAAATAGCCATGACCATTTGCTCGGTACGTACCACCCCAAAGTTGGCAATGGACCCTATGAAAACTGGCTCCCCTGGGATAATGATCTGAAAAGTTCTCCAATATATGAAGAACGTCAGCAGATAGAAAACCGTGACCTCTATCTTTTGGGTGGCTACCGCAATCTTTTGTCAGGAGTAACAACCGTTTCAGACCATATACCTCATTTTGTCAATGAGCCATTTATTGACATACTCCCCGTTAAAGCATTGAAAAACTATGCGCTTGCTCATGCAGTTGTTTCTTTTGCACTGGCCTGGGGAGATGGTATAACACTAGAATACCAGAAGGCAGCTAAAGAACAAATACCCTTCATCACACACTCGGGCGAGGGTTTTGACGATGAAACCCGCCATGATATTGATACATTGGAGCGTTTAGGGGCGTTGGGTGAATACACGGTACTTATCCATGGAATAGCGTTTAATGAACATGATATCAAGCGTATAAAAAAAGCTGGTGCATCTGTTGTATGGTGCGGAGATTCCAACATGTATATGTTCAACCGTACAGCAAATGTTAAGCTTATGATAGAACATGGCGTTAATGTATGCATAGGCACTGATTCGCCCATGTCGGGTGGTGAAAATCTTTTATATGAAATAAAATTTGATCGTAAATTATACAAAAAGCTGTTTGGCCAGGAACTCAGTGATGAAACAATAGTAAAAATGATCACGGTAAATCCCTCCCATGCTTTTAAACTGCATGATCATGGAGCAATAAAACCGGGCAATGTTGCTGACTTTATTGTCATTTCCCGTATGGAAGATAATCCTTATTCTGCAGTTGTAAACGCTCAGCTTGAAGATATTGCACTTGTGGTTATTAATGGAAAACCAATGTATGGCGATAGTTCCTATAAAAAACTTTTTGACCACAATAAAGTCAAATACCAGGAAATAATCCTGCGAAACAGGCACAAACTGGTTGTAGGAGATTTACTGGGGTTACTTAGAAGAATAAGCAAAGCAGTTGGTTATAAGAAAGAATTTCCATTTATTCCTGTTGAATTTGATATATAAGTGTGCGAGGATTTCTATGTCAAATGGTTTACCAACACAAGGGATTACCACACGGACCTACAAACCAGGCTCTATTGTTTATTTTGAAAATGATAAGAGCGAAAATATTTATATCCTTAAATCAGGCCTCATAATTTTAACTTCTCAAAAGCTGGAAACAGGAGAGGAGGTCAAAGAAGAAGTAAGACCGGGTGAATTTTTTGGTGTAAAATCAGCACTGGGGCGTTACCCGCGTGAAGAAACTGCGCAGGTAATCAAAGAATCAGTTGTGCTGGTCCTGACACTTGCTGATTTTGAACGTCTCATTTTAAAGAATGTCAATGTGGTTTTAAAAATGCTCCGTATCTTCAGCAATCAGCTCAGAAGAATTGGGCGAGCAGTACGTGAAGTATTAGGCGAAACAAGCACTATTAATCCTGAGGAGGAGCTTTTTAAAATTGGTGAATATTATTATAGAGCAGGCCGCTTTCATCAGGCCCGGTACGCATATAATAAATACCTTGATTATTATCCAAATGCAAAATACTCAGATTTAGCAACCAAGCGAATACGCGAAATTGATTCCGGCCAGGCCGAATCAAACATTGCCCCTCAGCCAGTAAACCGTAAAGAAGTTGAAACTTCCACAGAGGAATTAAAAGATTTTACCCTGGATGAGGATGTTGAATCATTGCCGGCTAAAGAATCAGTAGTTGATGAAATGGACGATTTTTTAGGTGATAATGATTCTGCAAGTTCAGATTTTGACATTGCTGATGAAAGTCCCAAACACGAAGACATACCATCCATGTTTTATGATGCTATGAGCTTCTATTCACAATCCGAATATGAATCTGCATTACAAATGTATAAAAAAATCCTGAACCAGAAGTCATTAAAAAATGATGCAGAAAATAAAATTTTTCAGAAAGCCCACTTTGAAATAGGAAGAACATATTTTAAAATGGGGCAATACAATGAAGCCGTAGAAGCTTTTTCATTGTTAATGAAGAAGTTTCCTCAATCTGAATTAAATATTAATGCATTGTACCATGTAGCCATGATTTATGAAGTAAAAAAACAATTTGATAAAGCCAAATCATATTATCAGAAAGTAATATCTCTGGCAGCAAGGGAGGAAATAGGTAAACAGGCTTCACGACGATTAAAAAATCTTGAATCACGGTAAAGGTATGCTATGTTACTTGATGAAAAGCTATTTGACAAATTTGGCGTAGAGTATGAGCCCAACGATATAATTTTCTGCGAATTTGAACCTGGCAATGATTTTTACTTTATTCAATCCGGACGTGTTGAGATTGTAAAAATCATCAACAATCGGGAAAAAACTCTTGATATACTTGCCCCGGGTGATGTATTTGGCGAAATGGCAATACTTGAGGAAGAGCCGCGTTCCGCATCGGCTATCGCAATTGAGCATGTAAAGTTACTGCGTTTCAGAAGGGAAAATTTTGATGCCCTTTTACAGGGTAATCCTCAGCTTGCGTATAAACTGCTGGTTATCTTTTCAAAACGAATTTATGATGCAAAACGAAGACTTATGATTCTTTTGCTTGATGACCCGCAGTTGAAAGTCATGGATGTAATGAATATGTTAGCCGAACAGGATCCCCATTTAGATGTTCAGGAACCAGTTACTTTGCGTGTAACCGTCCAGGAAATTGCCAACTGGGCTGGTATGCAAATAAATGATGTGCAAAAAATATTGACACATCTCAATAAATTGGGAAAAATTGAACTATTCAATGATAGAGTAGTTGTCAGGAATATCAGGGATTTCCAGCGGCTTGTAAATTCACGCCGTAAAAGCATGTATACATAAGCTCCCGTAGCTCAGGAGGATAGAGCAGTAGTTTCCTAAACTATGTGTCAGAGGTTCGAGTCCTCTCGGGAGCGAAGAGTTATAATACGTACATTAGCGGGTTATCCCGCTGTTTTTTTTCAAGAGGCATTGACTATGGAAGAACGTCTGCAGCAAATTATTAATCGTTACAACGAAATTGAACATGCTATGGCTGACCCAAAAACCGTCAGTGATCAAAGTTTATTCAAATCATTGACAAAAGAACATGCCAGGCTTACACCGGTAGTTCAAAAATACAATGAATATAAACGAATAAAAAAAGAAATTGATGATACTAAAACTGCATTAAAGTCAGAAAAAGACCAGGAAATGCTATCCCTGCTTGAGGAGGAAATCCCTAAACTTGAATCTAAACTTTATCAAATTGAAGGGCAGATTACTCAAATGCTGTTGCCCCAGGACCCTCATGAAGGCAAAGATATCATTATTGAAATCAGGGCTGGCACAGGCGGTGATGAAGCTTCGTTATTTGTAGCGGATCTATACAGAATGTATATCCGGTATGCTGACATTAAAGGTTGGAAGTTTGAACACATAGACGCCAACCAAACAGAATTAGGTGGATTTAAAGAAATCATTTTTTCCATCAGTGGAGCTGAGGCATACAGCTGTTTAAAATTTGAATCAGGTGTTCATAGGGTTCAGCGAATTCCTGTTACTGAATCGGGCGGCAGGATTCATACTTCAGCAGTTACCGTTGCTGTTCTTCCCGAAGCGGAAGAAAGTGAAGTTGATATTAATCCCGACGATATACGAATTGATGTATACCGATCATCCGGCCATGGTGGCCAATCAGTTAATACAACGGATTCTGCTGTCCGTATAACCCATATCCCAACTGGTATTATAGTAACATGCCAGGATGAGAAATCCCAACATAAAAACCGTGCTAAAGCTTTGCGGGTTTTGCGTGCCAGACTTTTTGAAAAAATGGAACGGGAACGAATGGAAAAAGAAGTGGCACTGCGCCGATCTCAAATTGGCAGTGGTGACCGCAGTGAGCGCATCAGAACCTACAATTTCCCACAGTCACGCGTTACTGATCACAGAATAAATCTTACAATCTATGACCTGGAATCTGTGCTTGATGGTGAACTGGATAAAATTATTATCCCATTACGGGAAAATGAAATGGAAAAATTACTGAAAGCTTCTCATGTCTGATGTCTTTTATAATAATTCTATTTTCCAGGTCATATCTTTTGCCGCAAAACTTCTTGAATCCATTTCAGCAACACCCGTATTGGATGCTGAAATCCTGATGGCACATGCATTGGGTATTGACCGACATAAACTGGTTTTATACCATAATACTGCAATTGATAAAAAAACTTTGACAAGGTTTAAACGGCTCCTTTCACGCAGATTAAAAAGCGAACCCATTGCCTACATTATAGGTTACAAGGAATTTTACTCATTGCCATTGAAAGTTAACAGGCATGTCCTTATACCACGTCCTGAAACTGAACTGCTGGTTGATTGCGCAATCTACCATGCCAGACAGTATGCAACCATTCTGGATATCGGCACAGGAAGCGGTGCAATAGCTATTGCCATTAAATATAACAGACCTGACTGCTCTGTATGGGCAACAGATATTTCAAAGGATGCTCTTAAAGTAGCCAAACATAATGCTGTTACAATACTCGGTAAGCAAAAAATTAATTTTTTACAAAGTGATCTGTTTGACTCAATACCGGCAATGACATTTGATGTAATTGTAAGCAATCCACCATATATCAACCCTGATATATATAGTCAGTTGCAAAAGGATGTCCAGTACGAACCAAAAGAAGCCTTGCTTGCATCTTTGAATGGGTTTGGTATTATTAAATCACTAATTGAAAAAGCAAATAATTATCTTTCTGATAATGGCATCCTTATCATAGAAATTGGCGATGATTTATCATCAAAAATACAAAATTTTGCCCCTTACTTTAACTTTTCAATATCAATACTTAAAGATTATTCAGGACTCCCCCGCATTGGTATATTGAAAAAAATAAAAAATATCAACATATAAGAAATTATAATAAATTTATAAAATTATTATTCGATATTACTAATAACGAAAGAATGGTATAGCCACCCAGACGTTGACATTTGATTATTCTGATCCAGACGAGCATTCCAGTAAAAAGGGGAAGCACACTGCATGATTAATACCAGAGAGGAATCGTTCCATGACAGCAATTTACCAGATTTTATGGAATCATACAGGATACATGTTATCAGTAAGCGCGATAAATGGTATAGCTTTTCATATATAACATGGAATCCTCACATTAATGAAATTGGGATTTATTCATTAATCAACTTTTCCGACTTTTTTGTAACAGGCAGTCAGCTTATAAAAGATACTGTACCAAAAAAATCCTTTGGCTCTCAGCGGTGCAAATATACTATTGTTCAGCCCTTACGGGAAAGCAAGCTTGTGTATAAAGATTCTAATCTTAGTGCCAGTATATCTTTATTTGACTACTTCCCCTACTATGAATTACTGTATAATAAAAAACCATCAACAGAAAGTTTTGAAAATATGATTGCAAGCTACTTTACCCGTTGCAAGGCAAAAGTATCTGTTGAGGTGCATGCTAAATCAAAAATTATTAAAAAAAATTTTGATTGTATCGGGTTTAAGGAACACACATGGGGTTTATATCCTTACACCCTGATAAATTGTGATAGCAGAGTGGTTGTCCATTTCCGTGACCAGACCATTGCATTCCGATACATTGAATATAATGGGCTGAGCTATTCGTATGGTTGTATCTCCCGAAAAAATGGTAATCTGGCACTTGTACTGGTTGAACTTGAATATTTATCAATAAAAAACGCACAGCTGGAATCATCTGAATTTACCTATAAAGATGCTCAGGATGATATTGATTTAATTGTTTCAAAACCAATTAAAACTCAACTACTAGATGTTCCAAAAAAAGCTAAAAAATCTCATATTCATGTTGTAAGTTTTTCAGATTTCACTGTCATAGGCACCAACAAAAAAGGATATGGAATAGAAGAACATTATATTTCTAATGACCGCTTAAGAAATAGTCTATAATATCTTTTATGATAATAACATCCGAACAACTCAAGCGCATGGGACTTTTCATAATACTTTTAGTAATTCTATTAGTATATAATGTGTATTCAAAATTATATTTTAACTGGTATGGTATTGATATTATTGTCAGGTCATACTCTTTTCTTTTTTCTTTTTTATGTATTTTCAATTATACCCAAATAGATTTTAAAATCTATGGAACCGTATATCGTAACCGTTTTCCTAAGTTTGCAAATCTTATTATTTTTTTGGAATCAAGGGTTATACCTTTTCTACTTATATACTTCATTGCAACCCTTCATACATTAATAGACACTATCAATAATGGTAGCTGGCCCTATACTGCTTACATAGGGATACTGGATGGACGATATACCAACATTATTTATTATTCATTAATTCTTTTTGTGGTGCTTCGGTATAAGATAAAACCTGCTATAGCAATTCCATTATTTATCGGGGGATCTATCGCTTTTTATATCGTTGATAAATTGATTTATACCAATATCATAGCAGGTCCTGGTATAATATTTGTAAAACTTTTAAAGCTATCTGTACTTACAGGAGTATTGTTATTTGAATATTTTCATCTAAATTTCCCTCATCTCATTGTAATTGCTATAGCAACCGGGGGCATGCTTGTTTCAGGAGCTATCGGGACCTATATGTTTTTGTATTCCACTGTCAAACATGAATCTATTAAAAAAGAAATTCAATTCAAACTGCTTCGTTATGGAATACCATTCAGGATTAATGAACTAAAACAATATGTTTTGATAAAACGCCACTATAAAGATTACCAGTTGCTTATCATGTATTCTAAAGCACTGGATTTACCTGTTAATTTTACCGATGAAGAGTGGAGCAAGTTCCTATTTTCTGAAGATATAAAGATGGCAGATGAAGTTGCTTCAATACTATTAAAGAAAAGCATTGCCGTACCATTTGATTCTATTATTGATTACGCATATACTATATCATTCAAACATTATGAACAATTACAATCTGCCGGTCACCTGGCGCGCCTTGCTGCGCGATTTGCCGATGGTAATGAAAAAACAATTATATCGACGTTTGAGAAAGGAAATGTTTCATTAAAAATCTGGCTGATGAGTGTAATGGGATTTCATAAAAAAATTAATTATCTGCCTGTTTTACTGCCATACTGTGCCGACACCAATACAACATTAGCTACCACTGCTTACAGCACACTGGTGCAGATAACAGGTAAAAATCCTTCTGCTGAACACAACCTGCCAACCAATGACCCACAGGTTTTAAAAGCTTTTAAAGATTTTTATTTTCAAAGCGGCAATATGAAATAATGGGGCATCTGCTGCATGCAGGCTTTCGTGCATAGCATATTATCCTTCCGTGATAGATGAATAACAAATGTGCTGTAATCCAGTCAGATTGCCTGATGCTTTCCATCAGTGCCATTTCGACAGCAATAGGTTTTTTGCTGTCTGCATACCCTATTCTACCAGCAACACGGGCTACATGGGTATCAACCGGTATTGCAGGAATGCCAAAGCCAAAAGCCAATATTACATTGGCAGATTTTCTGCCCACTCCCGGCAGACTCATCAAATCCTCACGTGTATCAGGTACAATTCCATTAAACGTATGTACTATAGTTCCTGCCAATGCCACAATATGTTTTGCCTTGTTGTGATAGAAACCTGTTGATTTTATAATTTCCTCAACATCATTGATGTCAGCCTGTGCCAGTGAATAAAAATCAGGATATTTATTAAATAGCTGTGGAGATACCCTGTTAACCTGATTATCAGTTGTCTGAGCAGACAACACCACTGCAACACACAACTGGTATATATTGGCAAAACGCAATGGTGCAGAAACCTGATACTGCTTTTTCAAGCGATTAATGATTTTTTTTGAGGTAGCTTTATCTATCATGAGCTATCGCCATAAGAAGTGAACTGGCCTCTTTTTGCCTGGACTTGAATATATGCATATCTGCAATATCATCATTGGTAAAATAATATCCACAGATCAGCGGTTTATCATATTTCATGTAAACAATAGCTTCCAGATCCTGTTTTGCCTTTGCATGTGCACCCTGGCTCAGGAATAGCTTTGCCCTGAAATAATATGCTTCAAAGTGACGGGGGTTTTTTTCGATAGCCTGCGTAAAATAGTCCATAGCTTTTTTGCTTTCATTCATAAAATAATATGATAGTCCTGCCCCAAACAGGATATCATAATCAATGTAGTTTTTTTGCATAAGCCGTGTAAAATCCAGTGCAGCCCATTCATATCGGCGCTTATACACATTTTCCCAGGCGTTGATAATTGTTTGATTTATATATGGGTCATTAAACCGCCAGAGACTTTTATGCTTACCGTGTTGCACGGGTGAACAATAGAAAAGCAGGATACCTGTCATGCATAATGTAAATAGTATACATTTTTTCATATTTTTTATTCACTCACAATCTTTTGTAACAGCCGTTTAACCTTTTGCAAAGCACGTGCCCTGTGGCTTATTTCATTTTTTACATCCAGAGGTAACTGTGCCATAGTCTTTCCCAATTCTGGTATAAAAAAAACAGGATCATATCCAAAACCATTTTCACCTGCCGGCTCTTTTGCAATAATACCTTCACATATACCTTCTTCTACATATTCTCTACCATCGGGGAAGACTATAGCCATAACACATACAAAGCGTGCCTGACGCCTATCATCAGGCACATCTTGCATTTTTTGTAATAAAAGCCTGTATCGTTCTTCATCTGTCTTAAAATTACCAAATCGTGCTGAATACACGCCGGGCTCGCCATCCAGCGCATCAACTACAAGCCCTGAATCATCCGCAAGAGCTGGCAAGCCTGTAACATTACATACATACCGTGCCTTTATTAAGGCATTATCTGTAAATGTTAGGCCCGTTTCTTCTATATCACCTATTTCAGGATACTTTTCAAGTGAGGTAAATATTATTGAAGGTATATCAAAAGAAAGTATTTCTTTCATTTTCCCTTTATTGCGTGTTGCAACTACTATCTCCATATTTGATTAATACTCCTGCAAAACTATTAAATAATTTTGTTTTTTAAATAAAATAATTTTATTGATTATCCAAATGTTAGACTAAAATAGTCAATCTAAAATATTTGTAGCTGTTTTTTATTTATTTTCATTGAAAAATTTATTATTATTATTTATAGTCCAATGCCATGGAAGAACAGAAGCAGTTGAATATTTTAAGGATAGGGATTGCAAATCTTCCCGAACTGGAAGAGCTGGTTAAATCTTTTCGTCTGATGAATCAGTATTCAAGGCGACGGCGTTTTATAGTTTCACGAGAGGATTTATATGATACCTATGGTAATATTATTGTAGAAAAGGCTCACGATATAAACATATCAGTTGTAAAATTGCTGCAACGAAACTTTAAACCTGATACAGAGTTTAAAATATTCAGCTCCGATGAAGGCATTGCTATTGTAACCAATACCGAATCACCCAACGCAAAAGAATTCTCTTTACAGCTTATCGCTACCATTCAAGGAATTGGAGGAGGAATCTATAAACCATTTATTGACACTGTTCCAGGCTTCTATGAACTCTTCAAGTTATTTGAAAAAGGTCTATCGCCAAAATTGATTGTAGTTGGCTATATACCTGTAAAACAGGTTGCTCAGGAAGTATCCATGTATAATGAAATAAAAAAATATGACCCCTATATCAGAATACTTGATATTACGCATGATCAATTAAAACCAAAATCATTTTTAAAAGGGACTGTAACCTTTCATTTTGACAATGCCCATAAAGTATGGCAAAGATTTTTAACCAAACTAATTCAGGAATATACTAAGCCATATTTCATGGAACAAATCACAAAATAAGTAACGATATTATGAAAGATAAGCTTTTACAATGTTTTGCTATACTCCTGTTTATAAGCGTTATTATTTCTACAACAAGCATTACCATATTAATATACTTTATTACCGCGCATTCGTGGGTTTTCTATTTAAGCATTGTCTGTACTATTTTACTCATTTTTCTTTTTATCTATATCCGGATAATACACAAGATTCTATTTATTGATAAAATTAAAAAATTATATGCAATTGCTGAAAACTTTAAAAAAGGCGAGTTTCATCATCAGGTTGAACAAATAGCCGGTGATAATCTTTTTGCAAAAATATATACTGAGCTGTTATCTGCTTCAAGGAATCTGGAAAACATTATTAAATCCCAGAAAAGTGAAATTGAAAAGTTACGCGAACTATATACCAATATGATGTTTTCCATGAATGCCTATATTGTTGTACTTGATGTACATAACACTATCCTTTTTACCAATGACTTATTTTTAAAGAAATTTCAATACACACCACAGGAAGTATCAGGTAAAAATATTACTGAACTTTTTTATTTTTTAACTGGAACAGTGCTGCAGGCCATTGAAGAGATAAAAAAAACTCATGAATCCATTGTTCTGGAAAAAGCCCACCTGATTTCAAATAACCGTATTACCGTTATTGCTGACATTAAACTGTCATATATGATTTCCAATAATGACCCTCAGATCATTATGGTAATGGATGATGTTACCAGTAAAACAAAGCGTGATTATCAGATTTCACTTATTACCAGGCTATCAGAAAAAATCCAGAAAGATGATGTGCTGGATCATGTATTACGAACCATATTAACCGCCGTAACATCAGGGACAGGGCTTGGATTTAACCGCGCAATGCTTTTTTTGAAAGATGACAAGAATAATGTCCTGTATGGTAGAATGGCAGTTGGCCCTGATACTCTTGAAGAGGCTTTTGCCATCTGGAGCAGTCTAAGCCCACAAAAGGACAAGGAAATATTAAGCCGCGGTGTAAATGGGGATGATGCCCATGGTCAATTACTGAAAGAAAAAGTTGGATCCACATCATTTGATTTGAGTGAAGAAACAATTTTTACTGAAGCATTTAAAACCGGCGAAACAATTCATATATATGATTCTTACCATGATCCCCGTGTTAATGATGAAATCAGATCTTTCATTGATGTAAATGAATTTGTGATTGTTCCTCTTATTGCTTTGAATAAAACAATAGGTATTGTTATTGCCGATAATAAATTCAATCAGATGCCAATTACCCAGGATAGCGTGGACCTTTTAACTATATTTGCATATCAGGCAGCGTTATCAATAGAAAGCTATAACAGCCTTGAGCTCCTCAAAAAAGAGATGGAAAAAATAAAGCAGCGCCAGGAGGCCATTGTCGAATCTGAAAAACTGGCTGCAATCGGTCGTATTGCATCGCACATAGCACATGAAATCCGCAACCCCCTTGTGACTGTTGGCGGGTATTCCCGCCGGATATTACAGAATATCAGTCAAAACCCACCCGATGTACAGAAAATAAATAAAGCAGCACAGATCATAATGACTGAAACAGAGCGCCTTGAAAAAATTCTTGCCAATGTAATGGACTTTACACGTCCCTCACCATTTTTATTAAAGTTTAATAATATCAACGATATAATCAAAGACACAGCATCCCTGCTTTCCAATCTTTTCCAGGAAAGGCGCGTGGAGCTATCGCTTGAGCTGGAGGAAGTTCCATTAATCAAATCAGATTTCAATCAGATGAAGCAGGTTATGCTTAACCTTTTGCAAAATGCCCTTGATGCAACCCAGCCCTACGGTGTAGTGCAAGTTAAGACATATGCAAATGATCAATATGTCTATATTGATGTCAGCGATACCGGAACGGGAATAGATGAGGAAAACATTAACATAATCTTTGAGCCTTTTTATACAACCAAGACAACCGGCGTGGGATTGGGCCTTGCTATTGTCAAAAAAATTGTAGCTGACCACAATGGTGAAATAAAAATAACGAATAAGGAAAGAGGAGCAGTATTTACAATTTCAATACCATTGCCATAATGTATTTTACAATTCATTTAATGCTGTTAGTATACTGTTCATTGATATTATGTATATAAAAAATGTGTTTGATTTTTTATATACATAATGTACATTACATAGTAGAAAAACATCAGGAGGTTGTTATGAAGAAAATACTTATTGTTGAAGATGAACAGCATCAACGTGAGCTGTATGCAATGGAGCTTCAGGAAGAGGGATATGACGTTGATCAGGCAGCAAATGGTAAGGAAGCTGTTGATAAAGTAAAAGCAAATAAATATGATTGCGTGGTGCTTGATATACGTATGCCCGAGATGGATGGCATAGAAGCTTTAGGGAAGATCCTTTCCCGTGACAAAAAAGTGCCCATTATTATTTATACTGCATACTCCAACTATAAAAGCAACTTCATGACCTGGACAGCAGATGCATACATTACTAAATCATCAAATTTAAAAGAACTCAAAGACAAAATCAAAGAACTGGTAGCAACACGAAGCTAAATGGAACTGCAGGAAGCATTAAAAAAAACACTCATTTTCATACTTGCTGGTGGTCAGGGGGAGCGGTTGTACCCTTTGACAAAAGATAGATCAAAGCCCTCAGTACATTTTGCCGGCACCTATCGTATCATTGATTTTTCATTAAGTAATTGTCTCAACTCAGACTTAAGCCGTATTATAGTACTCACCCAGTATAAATCATTGTCTCTTGACCGGCACATAAAAACAGCATGGAACCTGTATTTCCGGGAATCCGGCAATTTTATCGACGTGGTACCACCACAGCAGCGATATGACGAAAACTGGTATCTGGGCACAGCAGATGCTATATTCCAGAATATCTACATCATTGAACATGAAAAGCCGCACTTTACACTCATCCTCTCGGGCGATCATATCTACAAGATGGATTATCGTAAGATGCTGAAATATCATATTGAAAAAGATGCAGATATGACCATTGCCGCATGCGAAATGCCTTTACATGAAGCACAACGATTTGGAGTTCTTGTTACCGATAGTTCCTTAAGGGTTACTGGTTTTGAGGAAAAACCTCAAAACCCACAACCAGTCCCCGGCAAACCTGACGTTGCATTTGTTTCTATGGGAATTTATATTTTTACCACTGAAAAATTAGTTCGTTATGTTTCTGACGACCATAAGCTCGACAGCTCAAAGGATTTTGGCAAAGATATTATTCCCCGCATTTTTTCTACAGAGCGTGTCTTTGCGTACGACTATGTTCATAATGAAGGAGAACGCGCCTACTGGCGCGACATCGGAACTATCGCCTCATATTATGAAGCTCACAGGGACATTATTTCAATAACCCCCATCCTTAACCTCTACGATAAAGAATGGCCCATCCGTACCTACATGGAACAATGGCCTCCGGCAAAATTTATTCATAATGAAGAAGGAAGAAGAGGAGTTGCAATAAACTCACTGGTTGCCAATGGCGCAATTATAAGCGGGGGGTACGTGGAAGACTCTGTTATATCTCCGGGGGTTAAAGTCAACAGCTTCTCAGAAGTGAAGGGCAGTATCATTATGCATGGTTCTACCATTGGTCGATATGCAAAAATACGAAATGCCATCATTGACAAAGACAATCATATACCAGAGCACATGGATATAGGATACAATCTGGAAGAGGATAAAAAACATTTTACTGTCAGCCCTGAAGGCATTGTTGTGATACCTAAAGGCTATCTGCAATAAAATTATAGCAAACCACTTATTCCGTGATAGATTAATTGAATCGTCATGAATTGTCAGTTGGGGAGGTAATTTCCGTGGATTGTAATTTTATCTTTTGCCTGCACAACCACCAGCCTGTTGGCAATTTTGATCATGTGTTTGAATGGGCATATAACGATTGCTATTACAAAACACTTGAACTTTTAAATAAATATCCTGAGTTTAAATTTGCAATACACAATTCCGGACCCCTTCTTGAATGGATTGAACGTCATGATCCGGCATATTGCGACATGCTGGCACAGATGGTACAGCGAGGCCAGGTTGAGATTATTGGCGGCGGTTTCTATGAACCAATTTTTTCAATCATCAGTGAAGACGATATCCATGGACATATCTCGTTAATGCAGAATTTCTGTAAAAAGCGCTTTGGCACCCAACCAGTAGGATTCTGGACAGCTGAGCGTGTATGGGACCCGGATATACCACAGCAGGTATATGACTTTAAATTACAGTACACACTACTTGACGACATCCATTTCCGCTATGCAGGAATACCAGAAAGCGGACTGTATGGGTATTATATAACCGAACGGCTGCTAAGACCTTTACGCGTTTTTCCCATAGACAAATTTCTGCGCTATTCTATCCCATTTAAACTTCCTCATGAAACAATAGACTATTTCAAACGCCAGTGTGATAAATACGGTAACTGCGCATTTGTCTATGGCGACGATGGTGAAAAATTTGGAGTATGGCCTCATACATATCAGTGGGTATTTGAAGAGAAGTGGCTGCAGAATTTC
The DNA here is from genome assembly GCA_020721905.1 of Leptospira biflexa. Classification (GTDB taxonomy): domain Bacteria; phylum Spirochaetota; class UBA4802; order UBA4802; family UB4802; genus UBA4802. The sequence continues at coordinate 78,301 of DYLU01000003.1, forward strand.
ATAGAAGCAATCTTGAAAGAAGACTTCATTACACTTATACATCCAAAAGATTATATTAAAAAGCATCCGCCAATTGGCAGGGTATACCTCACTCAGGGAAGCTACTATGAAATGTCAGAATGGGCACTTCCTTCAGAAAGCGCTGCGGAACTTGTCAGGATACACAATGAAATAAAATCTGCCGGCAGGGAAGCAGAGTTTTATCCGTTTTTAAAGGGGGGAGTATGGAATAACTTTTTAAACAAATACCCGGAATCAAATGCCATCAATAAACGTACGCTGTATCTTTCACGGGAAATTACCAATCTGGAGATGAAAACAGGCAAGGATATGTCACAGGCAAAACTTGAATTGTATAAAGCCCAGTGCAACTGCGCATACTGGCATGGACTCTTTGGCGGTATCTATCTTACACACCTCAGAGGCGCCCTGTATGAACACATCCTTGCAAGCGAAGAGCTTGTGTGCAAAGCAAAAAAACTAAAAAATCTGGAGATAGTTACCGGTGATTTTCATAATGAAGGATCAGAGCAGATTTTTATTCGTAATCAATCCTGCAGCATTGTTATAAACCCTGCTTTTGGTGCTTCAATTTCTGAATTCAGCAACCGTAGCAAGAACGTCAATGCTTTTGATGTCATTGCCCGCCGCAAGGAAGCATATCATCAGTTGCTGGCACAGCTTAATGAAGATGATCGCAACAATGATACTGTTAAATCTATTCATGAAATGGTAACGGTAAAAGAAAAAGGCCTGAAGCGCTACCTTGTATATGACAGTTCACGGCGATATTCATGTAAGGAGCTTTTGTTTTCTACCATGCCTTCTGCCCAGCAGCTGATGTTTAATGCACTAAACTATACAGATTGTTCGCAATACCCCTATAGGTATGCAATACACGATAACAGTATTATAAGCGATAGTTCCGGCCATGAATTGCCAGTAATACAAAAAACCTTTTTAGTTCACGATACTGATCCTGCCATATCCGTTCACTATGTCGTCAGTGGATTTAACGGTGTATTTGGTATAGAATGTAATGTCAACATGCGTGCACCACATGTCAATGAGTGCCATTATATTTTTGAAGGAATGACCAAAGAGGATTCATATCTGGACAGCCTGGGACAGATGAACAACATTACCCGGTATGCAATTGCCGATAACATTCGGGATGTAACATTCAGCGTGCAATCAAGCATAAAAGCTACCTTTTTGCGATACCCTATATATACTATTTCACAGTCGGATTCGGGGTTTGAGAAAAATATTCAGGGAAGCTGTGTTATTTTGTGTTTTGAAGTTACTGACACTCTGGAATTGGATTTGAAATTGTCACTGGTATAATTAATGACATTTTACTGTATATGAGGATCTGCCTACCGTAAGTAAAAACATTAATACACAAAGTTTATATGGGTATAAAAGAATTATTATACTATAGTAACTTTAATTTTCTTTTTCTTCTTTAACCATTTCCTGCAACACTGCTTTCTGAACCTGCTGATAATGCCTGGGTGAATGTATAACCAGCATGGTAAAGATATACTCTTCTTTATGTTGCATAAGTGCATTTACATGGGATACCAGATCCTTTATCTCAAAATCAGATCGGGCAACCTTTCGCTGAATATCGTTAGTTACTATCTCCTTTATAAAATTGTAATGGGCTTTCACAAATTCTATTGCATGCTCTTTTTCAGGAGTGTTTGCTTTATACTGTGCTAACGCTTCTATAATATTATTACTTGTTAAAATTGATGATATTTCATCCATCACACGAATGCGTTCAGGCTGCTTTTCTTGCAAATCCATACATTGCTCCCCCGGAAATAAAAATTAAATTATGATAACCTAAAGAATAGCATTGCTCCATCCTTCATACAAAAAGATGCTAATCATGCGGTTTACGTCACACTAAACCGTTCAGGACTATTGCAGACCATATACAGTACCATCAATAAGAATAGTGTAGCAAAATAAATTGTCAACCAAAATTAAGGGCAGTGATTATCACTGCCCTTATTAATAAAATCCAAAATTTTATTCGGTATTACAGCTTCTGTACAACTAACATAATTTTATTTGGGTAGGTTTCTTTAATCTCTATCTTAAATCCAATGCTACTTGCTTTCCCCACAAGCTCATCTGCCAGATCTGTAGTTTTCCCTGAAAACTCAACATCAATCTTTGACTGTTTCCCGGCCTGGCCCCTTACGTAAACTTTCTGGATGCCCCGTATTCTGTTTTGCAAAATATCCCTGAATTTTGTAAGGCCATTGTAGTCCAGTCCCACTATATTCAGTGTAATCATTCTATGAGTTGCCGCCAGTAAAAACTTTCTGGTAATCTGATTCATAAACGGTCCTGATTTAAATTTCCCGGTTTCTTCATCAGTACTGCCTAAAATCTTTACCAGAGCACGCTGGATAGCTATTTTGGAAGCAGTTTCATCATCTATATGAGCACCCGGCATATTCACACTGGTAGATGCCAGGATACTGCCGGTATACACATCTATAGCTTTTAAATTGAGGATTGCCTGCTTTGATTTCATGTTTGCTGTATACTGCTTCAATACTGCTGACTGGTCAGATGTTTTCACATCTCCTACTATAATACACTCGGCTCCAACATCATCCAGCAGCAATCCCTGAACATTCCCGCCAACCTGGCCCTGCATTGCCTGCATCATCTTTGCTCTGTCTTTTTTTATCAACTGTTGTACAGTAGCTGCATCCACAAACTCAAAACCGGCATTCTGCATAATTTCCATCATGGTAAGTTCTGTCACGGTAAATCCCGGTTCATTCTGTTTGCCCTCAAATTTTTCACGTACCAGAATCATAAATTTTGGACGGCCATAATTTTTCAACGTGGCTTCAATAGTATCATTGACAGCCTGAGGGTACACTTCGCCATATATCCTCACGGTATATGCCCCTTCCTGAGAACCTTCTTTAATAACCTTCCAGTTTCGTACCATCCCGGTTGATTTTGCTTCAACAATTGATTCTACCAGCGCATAATCCTCAACAATTGCGCGGCCTTCTACAGTGGTACCCAGCTTCATTTTAACCAGCTTATTCATAGCATCATCAATTGCCCTGTCCCGTGCCAGTGCAATATCATTATCAAATATTGCAGCAAAACCATCAGCCTCGCCGCACATTTCGCATCCTGCTTTAGACGCTTTTTGCTGTGGTTTGGAACCACCACAGGCAATAAATGAAATAATTACCAACAATACTATCCAAAAAACATGTTGTTTCATAGTTGAACCTCGTGTTTTGTAATAATTTTTTATAGAGTGTTATTTGATAGATACATTACAATAAATCAATGGGTAAGTCAAACTATTTTTACGAATATCTGAATATAGCCATTTCCATAATATCACTGGTTGCTAATCAATCATTCCTGAGTTACTATTTTATTTAAAATAGTGTTGACAAGGACTTCAACTATTAAAGTATTGTTGTAAAATGAATATGTGCAATCATTTTCAAGGGTAAGGAGGGTTATCAATGAGCCTTTCAAGTTTATATGACCTGCCTGTCGACCAGATTACCAGGGAATCATACTTTAATGTTGGTGGCATGCATGGTTTTATGCGTTGGGGTATATATATCTTTTTAATTATCGCAGGTGTATATATTCTGTACAGTTTAATTAAGAAAGTGAGAATCTGGAGAAAGGGTAAACCGGAACTCAGAACCGATTTTCACGAAAAAAGGATTATCGCACTCATCAAATATGTCTTTTTACAGAAGAAAATTCTAAGGGAAAAATATGCAGGCATCATGCATGCTTCCCTGTTCTACGGATTTGCAGGATTGTTTATTGTAACGTTGATCTTACTTGTACAGGAAGACGTTACTGAACTATTCTTCCATTTCAAATTTTTAGTGGGAGATACGTATCTATTGTGGTCACTGGCCGGCGATGTGTTTGGCGTTGCCGTTATCGTTGGACTGGTCATGGCTTTCTGGCGCAGGTATAAAGTGAAGCCAAGCAGGCTTGATACCAAGCCAATCGACACATTTGCACTGGTACTTATTGCATTTATTATCCTCACCGGTTTTCTTAATGAGTCATTGAGAATTGCAATCACCGGCTTCCCAACATTTGAAGTCTGGTCACCTGTGGGCTATACGCTGGCTCATCTCTTTGGATGGATCAGCACCCCTGCACTTGAAGTTACCCACTATATCAACTGGTGGCTTCACATGATTGGCGCTTTTACATTTATTGGGCTGATAGCAACTGATAAATTAGGCCACGTGCTTATTACCATGCTTAATGTCTATTTCCAGAATTTAGACAACGAAAGCCCAAAAACAAAATTTGCAATGCCTATTATCAGCCCTCAGGAGTTTGAAACAGCAGAGTCATTTGGTGTGGGAACTGTTGAGCATTTTACCTGGAAACAGCTTATGGACGGTGACGCTTGTACCCGTTGCGGACGCTGTCAGGACAATTGCCCGGCATATTTAACTGAAAAGCCACTATCACCAAAGAAGCTTATCAACGATGTTAAAGCCGCCATGGAAGACCGCATTCCAAAACTTTTAGAGGCTGAGGATCCAGCATCAGTTGAGTCCAAAGCATTAATTGGTGAATATGTGCTGGAAGATGAAATCTGGTCATGTACCAACTGTGGAGCATGTATGGAAAACTGCCCTGTACAGATTGAGCATGTCCCTAAAATTATTGACATGCGCCGCTACCAGGTTCTCATGGAAGGTAAGATGGCTCCAGAATTGCAGACCTCATTCAGCAATATGGAAAACAACTCCAATCCTTACGGATTTGCATTTGCAGCCCGTGGTGATTGGGTCACTGAAGATTTAGGTGTTAAAACATTAGCTGAGGATCCTGATGTTGATTTTCTCTATTACGTTGGATGTGCTGCATCGTATGATAAACGTAATCAGAAAGTGGCTATAGCTCTTTGTAAGATACTGAAGGCTGCAGGATACAAAGTAGGTATCCTTGCTGCTGAAGAAGCATGTTGTGGTGACTCAGCAATGCGTGCGGGAAATGAGTATCTTTTCCATTCACTGGCAGCACAAAACTTAGAAACATTTAAAAACTATGGTGTAAAAAAGATCATCACCACCTGCCCACATGGTTATAACATGCTCAAGAAAGAATATCCAAAATTTGCTAAAGTTGGCGTGGATTCAAGCGGTAATCCGTTAGAAGCCAATTATGAAGTATATCATCACACAGAGGTTATAATGGATATTATTAAATTAGGCAAGATTCGTTTATCCAAGCCTCTTAACGAAACAATAACCTACCATGATTCATGCTTCCTTGGTAGATACAATAATATCTATGATCAGCCTCGTAATATTATCAAAGCAATACCGGGTACTAACTTTGTTGAAATGAGCAGGAATCATGAACGAAGCTTCTGCTGCGGTGCTGGTGGCGCACGCATGTGGATAGAAGAGCATTTAGGTACCCGTATTAATCAGTTCAGAACAAAGGATGCCCAGGCTACCGGTGCTACAAAGATTGGTACTGCATGTCCATTCTGCCTTACCATGCTTTCTGACGGTGCCAACGAACTTGACATTCAGAATCTGCAGACATTTGATTTAGCTGAATATGTATGGGAAGCAATGGAAAAATAAGAAAAACAATATGAAATAAAAAAAAGGCGGCGCCATATAGCGACGCCTTTTTTATTTAATCTATCCTCTTGAATGACTGCGAATATTGATAGGTTAAATCAACATATACCTGTTTGGCGGCATCCCATATATCCATATGTTTCTGTAATACCTCACCTATCTCTTTTGCAGGTACACCCCCATACACTTTGTAACCGGGTATTTTTTGTTTGTTTACCACCAGAGCATGTTCAGCAATAATAGCCCATTCACCTATCTCAGCATTGTCACTTAATGTTGCATGCATCCCAATCACAGCATTGTCCATGATGACAGAACCATGTATCATAACCATATGGCCAACTGTTACGTGATTACCAATCTGTACCAGTTGCAAGGGGCGTGCATGGATCATGCACCCTTCCTCAATGGCAGTTTCATCACCAATTATTATGGTACCATAATCGCCTCGTATAATTGCCCCAAACCCTATATAACAACGTTTACCAATTCTCACATCGCCAATGACCTCTGCTGATGGAGCTATCCAGGTTCCCTCTCCTATTTCCGGTTTCCTTCCATTAATTTCATATAGCGGCATGTATTCCTCCCATTAAAATTATAATTATTGTCCTAAAATGCTTACTGGCAACGGTATAAACGTAAGAATAAAAATGATAACACACATATACCCCATACATCGTTCCCACATATTCAATGGCGTCCCATCAGGAATATATGGATGTCCTATCATAAGCAATGTAAGAGTAAGGATAATCCATACTGCCCATCCCGGCCACAATATTGCTAAAAAGAATAATACCACAAAAAAAACCCATCCTGCATATCGTTGCTTTTCACCAAACAATGCATATATAACATGACTGCCATCAAGTTGACCAATGGGCATAAGGTTTAAGTTGGTAACCAGAAAACCAATCCAGCCTGCCCATGCAAGAGGCGAAAGATGAACATCGCTACCGGGAGGAATGGTGCCATGAATTAATTTTGTTAAGAGATAGTACAGTAAAGAATCACCGAATATCGGAATAATAGCATCAGGTGCTGGTTGAGGAAGAGGTTGTACTGTAGACTGATACAGTCCGATTATGGTAATTATACAACTTATTATAAAACCAGCTATTGGCCCCATTGCACCAATATATAACAATGTCCGTTTGTCCGGTATTGGTGATTTTATGCGAATAACTGCCCCCATTGTCCCCACAATGGAAGGGAAAGGAATAAAATATGGTGGTGTTGCAATAACATTAAAATAGCGTGCAGCAAAATAATGCCCCATTTCATGAGTCATTAAAATGCCTAAAAGTGAAATTGAAAACGGCAATCCATTAATAATTATTTCCAAAAGCGTATCCCCGCCAGCAGAGCCTGCAATTGATGTTGTTAATAATGTTGTAGCAAACAGTATACTTATAACACCCCATTTAGGTTTGTAATCAGGTTCATAGCGAGGAACCACCACCCTTTGTTCCATATTAAGTGCTTCTAAATATCGTATCAATAATAATCGTATCCGCATGGATAATGGTAATTTACTATCCATAGTTAATTATTCAATACCACCAGAGCATCAATTACAACAGGCTTACTTCCACAGATAATTATTGGATTGCAATCTATCTCCAAAATTTCCGGGTGCAGCAATGGTAGGGCACTTATTATGTACAGAAGATTGGCTAATGAGGATGTATCCGCTTCATCTTCATTCCTGAATTTGCCTAACAATGTTTTAGCATGTATATCATAAAGCATCTCAATTGCATCCCGTTTTGTAAGCGGAGCCACTCTGAAGGTAATATCCTTCAATGCTTCCGTAAAAATTCCTCCTAATCCAAAAAGAACTGCCCTGCCAAAGCCTTTCTGATGTATTGCTCCTGCCATGAATTCCCGTTTACCTTCAACCATAGTATATACTAAAATCGGAGCTGCAAAACCGGCACGCTTCTGTATTTCATTAAATGCTACTTTTGCATCTGTACTGTTTGTAACAGGCAAAATTACCAGTCCCTTTTCTGTCTTATGCATGATATCAGGATGACAGGCTTTCATAACTACGGGATATTTCAAAGAATCAACAACAGAATCCAATTTTTCTTGAGATTCAATAAGCATTTCATCTGGGATTGGAATGCCATATAAGGCTAACAGTGTTTTTGCAGCATGTTCATCCAGTGCTTTCTGTTTGTTCTGTAATGCTTTCTGAATGATTTCAGAAGCCTGCGGATTGACCTTGGGCAATGTAGCCTTTTCATAGGGAAGCCGCTGTGTTACTTCTTTATATCGTAATAATACTGCAAGTGCTTTTGCTGCTTTCTCCGGGCTGTCAAATACAGGCACAACTTTTTCCTGCATTGCAACAGTAAAATCATCCTGATAATCAAAAAAAGATGACATAACAATAGGAATACCATACGTATGGGGAAGATTACCTGGGGTTTCTAAATCACTTGGCAAAAACCCCAAAATATCCTCAGGTTTATCTAAATGTAATGACTGCTGTACATGAGGGAATATACATTCTATAAAACCTTTTCTGAAAGCACCATGAATACAAAGGGCATCAACCTCTCCACTCTGTATTGCAAGCTCTGGTATTTTAATTGTCAACACATCTAAATCCAGGTTGAATGTAATATCTACTGGATTCCCTGCCGGAGCATGTGGGGGTATCATTGGTTTTATTTTTTCCTGCAACTTGTGGCTGAATTGAGGTACAGTAAAACCCTCCTTTTCGCAGGTGTTAGCCATTGATGTCCCCGGACCTCCTGAGTTTGTAATAATACCAACACGATTTCCTTTAAGCCGTGGCTGGGTTGCAAGCACATGCCCATGCATGTACAGTTCCTCAACAGAATACACTCTGATTATCCCAGCCTGTTTGAAGAGACCTTCATACAAATAATCAGGCCCTGCCATTGCACCGGTATGACTGGAACCAGCCCGTGCCCCGGCAGTAGATCCACCAACATACTGTGCAATTACCGGCTTTTTGGGCGTAATATTCGATGCCACTTCCAGAAAACGTGGCACATCCCTTATGCCTTCAATGTACAGTGAAATTGCCCTGGTCTGTTCGTCATTACCCAAATATTCAAGCGCATCAATAATTGAGATATCTGCTTCATTGCCAACACTTAGTGCTTTACTGAAACGAATCCCGTGATGCTGCAGATACGTGATTGATTGTGTTATATATGTTCCACTTTGAGAAGCAAATCCTAAAGAGCCAGGTTTTGCAGAATATGCCATTACTGTTGTATTGAGAGCTATTTCTGAATTTATTACACCCATACAATTGGGTCCTAAAAAACGAATACCATGCTTTGCTGCAATGGATTTAACTTCTTCTTCCAGCTTCCTTCCTTCTTCACCAACTTCTTTAAAGCCCGCACTGATAATGATTGCACGCTTGGTGCCAATTGTGCCAAACGCATCAAGTGTTGCAGGAATACCTGTAGCTGGAATTACAAATATGGCGCAATCAGGAGCTTCGGGAAGGTCAAGAGGGTTTTTGTATGCTTTTAATCCAAATACAACATCTTCTTTTGGATGAACAGGGAATATTTTCCCTCTATAGCCATCTTTCATAATACTTAAAAAGTGCATGGTGGCCATTTTTAAGGGATTGTTGCCTGCACCAACAATGGCTATTGATGAAGGATTAATGAGTTTTTCCAGCGGACCCATAACGACACCTCAATATGTTTTTTCTGCATTACGACATACTATACATATTTTGCAATATAAAAATGAATGTGTGTTATATATTTTTTTGTTAACTTTTCATACAACAAATAACTATTGTTGAATATACCGTATGTACAGCGTACTATACTGTACTGTACAAATAACTTGACGAACAGTAACCCCACTGTAGGGATGTAATACAATCATATTCAATCAGGAGGATTTATGAATAAACTTACATTTGATTTAAATGGCAAAATAGCGATAGTAACCGGTGCAAGCAGGGGGATTGGCCAGGCAATAGCCCAAACACTGGCAGCACACGGAGCTATTGTTTACTGTACAAGCAGGAAGATTGAAGATTTAAAAAAAGTACAGCAGGAAATTGATTCACAGGGTGGCAAAGCACATGCTGTTGCCTGCCATATTGGCAAATTAGAAGATATACAGAATCTATTCAAGGTTGTGGAGGAGCAATACGGTAAGCTTGATATACTGATAAATAATGCCGCAACCAATCCATTTTTTGGTGATGTCCTGCATGCAACGCCGGATGCATGGGATAAAACAGTTGACGTAAACCTCAAGGGATACTTCTTTGCAAGCCAGTATGCTGCAAATCTCATGATAAAACATGGTGGTGGTTCCATTGTTAATGTTGCCTCTATTAATGGAATACGTCCAGCACCTTTCCAAGGAATATATTCAATAACAAAAGCAGGGGTCATTGCCATGACAAAATCATTTGCCAAGGAACTTGCCCCATTTAATGTCCGTGTTAATGCAATCCTGCCAGGTCTAACTGAAACAAAATTTTCATCAGTTATGACACAAAATCAGGAAATTTTAAACATGATTTTGCCGACAATACCAATGAAGCGCATAGCTTCCCCTCAGGAAATGACAGGAGCAGTATTATATTTGGTATCTGATGCTGCAAGCTATACCACAGGGTCTACCATTGTCATTGATGGAGGGGCACTGGCTTAAATGTTATTGTAATGAAATAAGGGTGAACATGGCAATTTCTACCATGAATAATGAAACAAACACCATCTCTTTTGACCAGATGAAAACCCAGGTCAACCGAGCATTGGAAGAGCTGTCAATCAAAAGCAACACCATTGTGAGCGAACCATACATTGGTTTTGAAAAAGGTTTTACCAGAATACGCGTTTCAATTCCGGAACTATCGCCTGCACTCATAATACAGTCTTTGAGCATTATTAAAGACCATTTAGAACACATACGCATTCATGCGTTTTCAGATGGCTATTATGCAGTGCAGGCTTTAAATAAAAATCTTTTTAAAACCGAAAACATCTTTGATAACCTTAAAATAGAATTTTCAGGGTTGACCACAAACTTTAAGATTGAATGCACCAAAAAAGGTAACCTTTCACAGGAGGAAATAAACTGCTTCATTGCACTGGTTTACAAAGCCTATTCACAGGCAAAAGAAAATCCCGTGATACGGCTTATAAAATATGGAGCATCAGTCTATACCGATACAGGCGGGCTTGACTGGAATTATATAGCTGGCTATGAGGATGTAAAACGTACCATACGCGAATCCATAATCCTGCCACTCAAAAACCCAAAAGTGTATGACAGCATTGCCGAAATTACGCGCAAAACCTTTGAAACCAACCGACCCAGAGCAATACTCTTTGAAGGACCTCCGGGTGTCGGAAAAACCACCATTGCCCGGATTATAGCAAAAGAGGTTCAGGTTCCACTGGTATATGTGCCTGTAGAATCAATCATGTCAAAATGGTATGGGCAGTCATCACAAAACTTAGCAGCTATTTTTGATGCGTGCGATGACTTATGCGGTTCAATTTTATTCATTGATGAGATCGATTCACTGGCAGGCTCACGGGATCAGAATATGTATGAGGCAACACGCCGTATTTTATCGGTACTTCTGCGGCGACTTGATGGCATAGGTGCTATCACCAATACTATGGTGA
>DYLU01000116.1 GCA_020721905.1 Leptospira biflexa
TGTTAAGTTAATCATACATAATATGCATGTGCAAAAGGTATGGCAATTGGATATTGCAACCATGCTGTCGCAAATTGGTTGTGTAACAATTCCGGACGATATCCTTAAAAAAGCATTCAGGGGATTACAATTGAGTGATGACGAGCTAGTTATGTATAAAAATCATCCTATTATAGCTTCCGATATGATTCAGAAAATTCCACGAATGGAAGAGATTGCACAGATTATTAAATATCAGGATAAATATTACGATGGAACAGGTTTTCCTGAAGATTCTGTAGCAGGTGATCAAATTCCTGAAGGTGCCCGTATTTTAAAAATTGCAATAGATTTTGATATGTGCATCAATGCAGTTAACAATGAAGAAAATGCAATTAAAGAACTGCAAAAACGCAGAGGATGGTATGATGAAGAATTTTTAAATAATTTTATAGAAACAATAAAAAATCGTAAGGAAATAAAAAAGAGATATGAACAAACCACCTTAACAGTCAATGAAATAAAAGAGGGAATGTATTTGGCAGAAGATGTTATATTTAAAAATGGTGTTATTCTTGGATGCAGTAAGCAAAAGATTACAACATCGTTATTGCTGACTATCAAAAACTATTATGAAAAAAAATTACTTAATCCATATATTAAAGTGTTGGTTGTAAAATGAGTTATTCAACATATATCCGTGGTACCCGCGGGCTTATATTTGTTAAAATTTCATAGGTTATAGTGCCAATTTTTTCACATATGGATTCAAGTGGTATACTATAGCCATTCATTTGCCCAAATAATAACACATCATCCCCATTGTATGCAGTGCCATCGGGACCTATATCCACCATAATTTGATCCATGCATACAGCACCAACAACAGGATATTGGTTGCACCTAATAATAACCTCACCCTTATTGGAAAGCAGCCGGCTATACCCATCGCCATATCCAACTGGCAGGGTCACCACCCGTGTTTGTTGACGGGTGGTATAAAGGTGATTGTAGCTAATACCGGTATGGGCAGGTACAACTTTAAAGTATGAAACTTTGGTTTTTAAAGTCATCACCGGTTGAAGCTTCCTTCCGTTAAAATCAGCTTCAGGTTGATACCCATTGGGGTTATAACCGTATAACATAATACCGGGCCGTACCATAGTAAAGTGCGATTGAGGATAGTTTATTATTGCAGCTGAGTTTGCCAAATGTATATATGGAGGTGTAAGCGAATTTTGCTCTAAATAATTAACAATTGTTTCAAACCGTTTTATCTGTTCAAGAGTAAACTGTGGATCGGATTCAGCTTTTGCAAGGTGTGAAAAAACGCCTTCAACATAAATATTTTGAAGCTCTAAGGATTCGTGTATAAATTTTTTAGCATTATACCAGTGTACGCCAATGCGTTCCATACCCGTGTCTATTTTTAGATGAACAATTGCTTTTTTCCCCAGCGCTTTTGCAGCCTTATCAATGGCTTTTGATTTATCAATTGACGAGCTGGTAATGGCAATATCATTGAGAATAAATTCAGAAGTTTGTTCGGTGTTTATGGCGCCACAAACCAGGATAGGAATAGTGATGCCATGCTGGCGTAAAAACAACGCTTCTTCCAAATATGCTACCCCTAAAAAGTCAACGCCCTGTTTAATGAGTTCCTGTGAAATCCTCACTATGCCATGACCATACGCATTGGCTTTTACCATTGCCATAATCTTTACGTTACCCGTTACAAGCGAGCGCACTATTGCAAAGTTATTGCGTAAATGGGGGAGCCATATCTCAGCCCGTGTGGGGCGGTTGCAGTAAGCTGGATGTGTTAGTATCATAATAAGCGTTAATCGTTAATCGTTTATTGTTGCGTTAATCAATCTACAAGCATTGTAGCACAGTCTTAATTATGTCAAGAGATTTTGAAACGGACATGGTATTGTGCAGGTCTGGCATTGTGTCATTGATTTGCCTTCAACTATAAAACCTGCAACCGTATGAAGTGGTGTAAACATGTATTCGTCGTTTAACGTTATGTGACATTGCATGGCTTCCTTTCTCATCAATGAGTAAATGGAGTGAGTATATTCAACGGGGATATCATTACACGAGCCTGGATAGATTACATAGTAACTATCGCCCACCCCAATTGTGTGCGCTACCTTCTGTACACATGTATTGCATATCCACATACCTGTTATGGATGCAAAATATTGATGGGTTAAAATTTCTAAACGGGTGCGCCATGTTTCAAACTGAATGCCTGCCGTAACGATAAAGGGGTATACAGGGAATCGTGGAAAAATATTTTTTGGGATATCTATTTCGTTATTGGTTTGAATTGTAGTGAACAATGCAAGTGGATAAATATGCTTTTGTGCTAAAGAAAAAAATTTCAAAAGCTTTTCTTTTAGTATGGAATTGCGTTTGCTGTCAATAGGTGTGCTGTAATGTTGTTTATCAGGGAAGATCTTTTTGGGCGATAGTTCATTATACGTAGACGTTGCTTTAAGTAATGTTACAAGTGTATGGTCAGCATTAAAAGCTGTTGCGTCGAATGTAATTTTTTGTATGGGCAGATACATGGCATATAAAAAAATGCAGGTGACGAGGGACTTGAACCCCCAACCTGCGGTTTTGGAGACCGCTGCTCTGCCAATTGAGCTAGTCACCTGTATATAGAAAAACAAACTAAAATTATGGCAATTATGTCAAGCGTTTTTAATAATATTCACCGCATGCAACAGTGTCGTCAAACAGACATTTCTGATAATCTTCGGATTCCTGGAAATCAATTGGATAATTGCCGTCAAAGCATGCAGTACAAAATTTGCCATGATGAACATCAAGTGCTTTGAGCATTGTTTCCACCGTCATATAGGCAAGTGAATCCACGCGCAGATATTTCTGAATTTCTTCAATAGTATGCGTTGATGCAATGAGCTCAGATCGTGTAGGGATATCAATGCCGTAAAAACAGGGGAACCGTGTTGGTGGTGCTGAGATACGCACATGTATTTCCTTAGCACCGCCTTTACGAAACATTTTAATTATTTTGCGCATGGTGGTACCTCGCATAATTGAATCATCTACCACCACGATGCGCTTGTCTTCAACTGCTGAGCGCACCACATTAAATTTAATCTTAGCGCCAAAGTCGCGTATGCGTTGTTCAGGTTCTATAAATGTGCGCCCTATGTAGTGGCTTCGTATCATACCCATTTCGTAAGGAATACCACTTTCACGCGAATACCCCAATGCTGCACATACTGAAGAGTCGGGTATTGGTATGACGATATCTGCTTCAACCGGAGCCTGTTTTGCAAGCATGGCGCCTAACCGAATCCTCATATCATGAACTGATTGACCAAATATAATGCTGTCAGGTCGTGAAAAATAGATGTATTCAAACACACACAGCGAATTCTTAACACTTGCAAATGGGAAATATGACTTAATGCCAGTGGGTGATATTTCAATCATCTCACCGGGTTCTATCTCCCGTATATATTCTGCGTCTATGATATCAAATGCGCAGGTCTCTGAAGCTATGACAACTGAATTGCCCAGTTTGCCAAGTACCAGCGGCCTGAACCCGTATGGGTCTCGAATTGCATAGATAGTATTATAATTCATTACCAGCAGTGAATAGGCGCCCTTGATTGCCTTTAATGCATAGATGAGTGCATCAAGGAAAGTAGTAAGTCCTGAGCGCGCCATTAAATGCACAATAACTTCACTGTCGATGGATGTCTGGAAAATGGCACCTTCTTTTTCAAGAGCACGCCTCAGCATTGCGTAATTTACTAAGTTGCCGTTATGTGCCAGCACTATTGGACCAAGTACTGAGTGTGCGCGCAGGGGCTGGGCATTACGCAAAAAAGATGAACCGGTGGTTGAATAGCGGTTATGACCAATAGCTATAGTGCCTTTGAGGTTATTGATATGTTCCTGGGTAAATACATCAATTACCTTTCCCATTCCTGCATAACGATAGATATGATCACCATCAGATGAGGTAATGCCGCTGGATTCCTGACCCCTGTGCTGCAGGTTGTAAAGCCCTAAGTAGGTAAGATTTGCCGCTTTTGGATGGTTATAAATGCCAAAAATACCACATTCTTCACGGGGTTTGTAATGCATATACTCATGTTCTGTTTTCATAGTTATCCTGAAAAATAGCCTGGTTAGATTTTTACGATTTAGACCAGCGGTATCCTTTTAAAAAATGAAGCTTTGATAGATACTAAAAATAATAAAGATAATTACATTAACTAATATAATGGTATTTTGTATAAAATCAATAAAAATTTAGGTAATAATTTATAAGAAGATATTACAAGCTATAGATTACTAATGATTGTACTGTCTTAGTATGTGCAAGAATAATAAATAATTTTATCATTTTTTTGTTAAATATTTTTCATCTCAGACGTTATATATATAGAAGC